>JALGZO010000636.1 GCA_025774865.1 bacterium
GTGGTCGGCGTACGCGGCGACGTAGAACTCTTGCTTAATGTACTCCAGGTTGTTCTCCGGCAGCGACTCGATCTCGGTCACGAGATCGCTACGGAGCTTCTCCGCCTCGTCGGGATCGAACTCGGGAAAGAACAGGGTTTCCTTCAGCATGCCGAGCATCTCGCGCCATTGACCGAAGAGTCCGGTGTAGTGGTGAGCGCCGGAGTCACGGTAGTCGACGTTGCGCGACGTGTTCGCCCGGCTGCCGACGGAGATGTGCGCGGAGGCGTCCACGGAGAGCGACGTGAGGAGCCGCGTGAATTCTTCCCGATCCCAGCGGCGGGTCGCGCGCATTCCCATCTCGGCGACGAACCGGTTGATTCCCGCGCGACCCTTCGGCTCGACCCACTGGCCGCCGAGTATGCGCCCCGAGATCCCGATCAGCGGCGACGCGTCCGTCGGGTGCACGAGGAGACGCAGGCCGTTCGCGTAGGTGAACAGGGTCACGCCGTCCGCCGCGTCCGTCCGTTCGTAGGGGAGGGGCTCGGCGTCCGGCGGGCGGAGGGCGCCGGCCACGTCGAGGTCGGGCAGCGGCGGCGCGGAAGTCGCGCGCGGCTCGACCTCGAGTCGCGGCGCGGACTCCGGGTCGAAGTCCTCGGGCAACACGGTCGCCGTCACGAGGCGCCGGCTTCCGATCCAACGATCCTTCGCGGCCTGGACCTCGTCCGGCGTGAGGTCTTCGTATCGATTCAGGAGCTCGCGGGCCGCGCTCATCCCCCGGCGACTCGTGAGGAACCCGATGCGCTCGGCTTCGTCCGCGAACGTTTCTCGTTGGCGCGCCTCATCGAAGACAAGACGCCGCCGGGTCTGGTCGAACACGTCGTCCGGGATCCGGGTCACGTCGAAGTCGATGAGGAAGGCGTCCACGAATCTCCGGACGGCATCCTCCTTCTCGGCGTCCATGCGGGCGAAGACTCGGAACGTGCCGTAGTCGCGCATGGAGTACTGGGCCGCGGAGACGCTCGTGACCCACTTGTCTTGCTCGATCAGGAACTGTGGCAGGCCGTGCGAGCGGTCATTCATGAGGGCGGCGAGCATCTCGAGGGCCGGGATGTCTTCGTGGTATCCGCCCGGGGTCACGACTCCCTTCAGGAGGATCGCGCGGGTCGCCTGCGCGAGATGGTCGGTACGGGTGCGCGGGCCCTGCTGCGCCGCTTCTTCCAGGCCGAGCTCGAAAGAGTCCGGACCGGGCTCTTCCGTGCCCCAGACCTCTTCGATCGTTTCCTTCATTCCGTCCGGATCGAAGTCGCCGACCACGCTGAGCAACATGTGATTCGGCGAGAAACGATCGCGGTAGTACTGCTCGGTCTTTCTCATATCGAGCTCGCGAATGGCCTTCTCCGTACCGATCACCGTGCGCCCATACGGGTGGGTGTCGAACGCGAGCGTGTTCCAGATTTCGTAGATCAATCGGCCGGGCTGCTCGCGCCCGCGGGTCATCTCCTGAAGGACCACGAGCTTCTCGTCCTCGAACCACTCTTCCTCGAAGTCGAGATCGAGCATCGCCTCTCGGAATACACGGAGCGTCTCTCGGAAATTCTCCTTGGGCACTTCGAACCCGAAGTTGATTTCATCGTCCCAGGTCCAGCCGCCGGCCTCCCGCCCGAGGAGTGAGATGGTCTTGCGAAACTCGGTGGGAGCGAGGTTCGGAGTCCCGCCCTTGTAGACGAGGTGCTCGATGTAGTGCAGCGAACCCTGGTAGTACTCGTCTTCCGTACGACCGCCGGTCGTGACGAAGCAAGACAGCGCGATCACGGGGTGAGCGGAGGACGGGGCCATCAGGATCGTGAGCCCATTGTCGAGGACGACGGACTGGAACGGCTCGTCGGCGGATCCCGGCGAGACGAGCGACAGGACGAAGGCCGCCGTGAACGTGAGGCGAGCGGAGCGGGCGGAGCGGGGCTCGGCGAGCGACATGGATGGTTCTCCTGGTACGAAGAGTGGTGGACGACCCCGGCCGGAATGCTAGCGTGAACGATCGGCCGAGGCCACCGCTCCCGGCTCGCCGGTTCTTTCCGTTGTGACGCGGACGAACTGTCCCTATGATCCATGGTCCTCGTTCCGGAGCGGCGAATGAAGGTGGGGATCGTGGGCCTGGCCTCCTCCGGCAAGTCCACTCTTTTCAACGCGTTGACGCACGGGGTGGCCGAGACGGGCCGCTTCGGATCCGGGCGCGCCGAGGTCAACCGCGCGCAGGTGCTCGTACCGGACGAACGGCTCGACTGGCTCGCCGACCTCTACGGGCCGAAGAAGAAGACCCCGGCGACGGTGGACTTCCTGGACGCTCCGGGTCTCGTGGCCGGCTCCACCGACAAAGCCACGGCGAGATTGATCGGCGACCTGCGCACGGTGGATGCGCTGCTTCAGGTCGTTCGCGTCTTCGACGATCCCGCGGTGCCGCACCCAGCCGGTTCGATCGATCCGGTGCGCGACGTGAGCGACTTCGATGCGGAGCTCATCTTGGCCGACCTCGCCGTGGTAGAGAATCGGCTGGCCCGGGTCGTGTCCGACCTCGGGAAGGGCGTCGAGCCGGCGGTGCTCGGTCCCGAGAAGGATCTTCTCGAACGCGTGCAGGGAGCCCTCGAGGAGGGACGGCCGGCGAGGTCGGTCGATCTGTCGGCGAAGGAGCGTCAGGTCCTGCGCGGTTACGCGCTGCTCTCCCAGAAGCCCGCCATTCTGATCGGCAACGTGGGGGAAGACGATGCATCGGGTGGTGACTCCGACGCGGCGTTGCGCGAGTACGCCGCGTCTGCGGGCCTGCCCTACCTGCCGGTCGCAGCGCAGATCGAGTCGGAAATCGCCCAGATGGAAGACGCGGAGGCCGCCGAGTTCCTCGCGGACCTGGGGATCGAGCGCCCGAGCCGTGACCGAGTGATCCGGGCCGCGTTCGATCTTCTCTCGCTCATCATCTTCTTCACGTTCGGCGAGGACGAGTGTCGCGCTTGGACAGTGGCACGCGACTCCGATGCGGTCGAGGCCGCCGGCAAGATCCACTCCGACATCGCGCGCGGGTTCATCCGGGCCGAGATCGTCGATCTCGGCACGCTTCGGGAAGCGGGCTCGTGGGCGGCGGCGAAGGACGTGGGCAAGCACCGGCTCGAGGGGAAGGAGTACCGCATGCGAGACGGGGACTGCGTGATCTTCCGATTCAACGTGTAACCGATGCGCCCCGGTCTCGTCCCCGCGGTCCTGGCCGCTCTCGGCTACGCGCTACTCGAGCTCGCGTTCTTCGCCCGGCGGAACCTCCTGCTTCCGTGGGAAGCGGAACATGTCTTCCTCGGCTTGATGTTCTTCGTCGTGCACGGCGTCGTGGCCCTGGCTGCGTTGTTCGCGGCGGGGCTTCTCACGCGGCGGCTCGCCCCGTCGCTCGCGAACAGCCTCCCCGCGTTGGCTCCGATCGCCACGCTCGTGCTCGTGCACGCGCTCAGCCATTACCGGGAGCGCGTGAATGCCCGCCCGCGCGACGTGGAGGGAAGCCTGGTCACCATCGGTATCGTGGTCGCGATCGTCGCCGCGACGATCGTCGCGGCGTACCTGATTCGCGGATCGTCGAAGCGGGCGAGCGCCGCGGCGACGACACTGAGTCTCGCGATCGTCGCCGCGGGCGCTCTGCGCGTGCTCACCGCCGCGCCGGTCGGTGGGGTCGCCGCCACGACGCCGCGGCCCGAAGATGATCGGCTCGCCGCGGTCGACACCGGGCAGCGCGTCTTGCTGCTCGGCGTCGACGGCGCGAGCTGGGACATACTCGATCCGCTGATGAAGGAGGGGCGCCTCCCGAACTTCGCGGCGCTCGTCGCGAGAGGCCGAACCCTTCGTCTCGAGTCGATCCGCCCGACGTTTTCCCCGGTGATCTGGACTTCGGTGGCGACCGGAACGGACCGCTTCCGGCACGGTATCCACGACGTCGTCCAGACGACGCTCCCCGGGGGCACGACGCTCCGCCGATCGATGGATCGTACGGCGTTCCTCACGAAAGTCGCGGCCCGGTCTCTCCACCTGGTGCACCGGGCCGGTCTTACGCGGGTCACGCCGTACCGCAGCGATCAGGTGGGCGCGACCTCCGTGTTCGAAGCTGCCTCGGAGGCGGGACTCTCGACGTCGCGGGTGGAATGGTACGTGAGCTGGCCGTCCCGGGGCCTTTCCGGTCTCGACGTGTCGGACCGCTTCCACCTGCAGGATCCGACGGGCGAGCCGATGGCGGGCGTCGTCGCCCCGGCGGCGCTCGGCCCCGTGCTTCTCGACCACGTCGTGACCGCGGAAGACGTTGCACTCGACCGGGTCCTCGACCTCGTCGACACGGAGGGGATGACCCCGGCCGAAGTGAGCCGCTGGGCGCGCGACCATTCGAGGTTCATCACGGAGATGCGCCACAATCTCGCGCGCGATCTCACGACGCGCGACATCGCGGTCGACCTTCTCTCCCGCGACGACGAGTGGCGCCTCTTCGGGGTGTACTTCCGCGCCGTCGACCTCTCCCACCATCTCACCTGGCCGCGACGCCACGCGCCGGGGGACCCTCTGGGAACCGTCATCGACCGCTACCACGAGCTGTCCGACGAAATCGTCGGCGACGTGCTCGCCGAGGTACCCGAGGACGCGGTGATCGTGATGCTCTCGGACCACGGCTTCGAGGATCGCTACGCTCACGCCCGCGCTCCCGACGGCTTCGCGATCATGGCCGGATCGCCGATCGTCCGCGGCGAGAGCGCGGCGTCGCGGGCGGTGATCGGCGTCTACGATGTCGCTCCGACGATCGCGGCGCTGCTCGGGTTGCCGGTGGCGGAGGATCTGGCCGGTCGGCCGCGCCTCGATTTCCTGGATCCCGCGTTCGTGGCGGAGAACCCCGTGCGCTCCGTCTCGACCTGGAAGCGAGAGGGAGGGAAGACTCTGCCCTCGGTGGACGATGATCACTCCGTCGAGGAGGCCGAGCTCGAACGGCTCCGGGCCCTCGGCTACATTCAGTGATCGAC
>JALGZO010000637.1 GCA_025774865.1 bacterium
TCCTCGACCGTTCGCCGAGACCTGGGGAGACGAGCACGTGACGAAGGATCTCGCCGACGACGACGGGGCGATCATCCTGGCGACACAGGTCACCGATCTCGGAGGCGGCACGTGGCACTACGAGTACGCGCTCTACAACTGGTACAGCGAGCGTGGGGTTCGCTCGTTCGCCGTGCCGGTCGGGGGCGTCAACATCTCGCACCCCTCGTTCCACGATATCGACCAGGATCCGGGGAACGACTGGGATGTCACCATCGCGGACGGCGCCATCACCTGGTCGACCGACGACTACGCGACGGATCCGGATGCGCACGCTCTGTTCTTCCAGACTCTGTTCAACTTCCGATTCGACGCCGACCAGGCGCCCACGGACGGGGCCGTGGCGCTCGGTATCTTCAAGCCCGGGAGCGGGAGCTCGCTCCTCCTCCCCGTCCAGACGCCCACCGCATCCACCGCGATTATCGCGGGACACGACGCGTTCGAGGATTTCACCTTGATGGCGAACGAGCCGAACCCGTTCTCCAGGGACACGGAGGTGACCTTCGCGCTCGGGCGCGGCCGCGACGTGCGTCTCTCCGTGCTCGACGTGTCCGGACGGCTGGTCCAGATCCTGATCCGGGGACCCGCTCCGGCCGGGCTCACCACGGCGCGATGGGACGGGCGCGACACCGCAGGGGTGCGGGTCGCGAGCGGGGTGTACTTCTTCCGCCTCGAGTCCGGAGATCAGGTCCGAACGGTCAAGGGGACGTTCCTCAGGTAGCCTTCGAGCCTGTGGGTCTCGAGAACGCCGCGACTCCGGTGACTGGTCCAACCGGATCACTCGTGCTGCGGCCCTGTATCCCTCCGGTGCCTCCTTCCGTCCAAGTGATCGAAGGTGAGTTCGACCTGAACGGAAGGGAGAGTCCCATGTCCCATCTCACACCGCAGCAACGTGAGCTCGTGGCCATCGGCGCGTCGCTTGCCAGCAACTGTATTCCCTGCATCCAATTCCACGTCCGACAGGCGCGGGAGACCGGCCTGACCGACGAAGTGATCAGAGACGCCGTCGAGGTGGCCGACGCGGTGCGCCAGGTGCCGGCCCGGAAAGTCCGGGAAAGCGCGTCTGCCGCCCTGGGTCGCGACAGCGGCGACGCCCCGAAATCGAAGGGAACGGCGGGGGCGCCCTGCTGTAGTCCGGGGGGCGCCGATGAGCGAGCGTGAGCCCCGAGACATGTCGTTCGAAGCAGTCATCGAGGATCTGGGCCCCGCCCTTCGCTCCTACCTGGAGCGAATGGTGGGGGACCCTACGCTCGCCGACGATCTCTTCCAAGAGACGTCGATCAAGATCGCCCGGGGGCTCCCGGGATTCGAGGGGCGATCGACGATCAAGACCTGGGCTTTCCAGATCGCCCACCGAGTCTGCATCGATCACTTTCGCACGAGCAGCAGCAAGCAGACGTTCCTCGAGTTCCTCGAGGAGGATCACGCCGCCTCCGATCTCGAGCACGACGAGGCGATCGTCATCGACGAGATGAACGACTGCATCCGTGACGTCATCGACTCTCTCCCACCCGACTACCGGACCGCCCTTGTGCTGCACGATCTTCAAGGGCTGACCGCCGAGGAGATCTCGCGCATCAGCGAGTGCTCACTCGCCACGGTCAAGATCCGCATCCACCGGGCGCGGAAGCGGCTTCGCGACGCCCTCCAGGATCAGTGCCGCTTCTACCACGATCGCGACCAGGTCCTCCGCTGCGACCGCAAGGGCTCGGACGACTCGAAGGCCTGAGCCTCGCATCCTCAGAAACACCCCTCGAAGCTGTATCCCCTTTCCCCGCGATTCCGTCCAAGCGAGTGAAAGGAGGATTTCGACATGGAGACCACAACCTCCCACGGACCCCTGACCCTGACTCTGGCGAAGGTCTGTCACGGCTGCGGAATCTGCGCCCGTGCCGAACGGAAGCCGCTGTCCCCGTTCGGACGGCTCATGCGTTGGCATCGCGAGTGGTGCCCGGCGTGGGCCGCGCACTCCAAGGTCCATGGTCCGAAGACGTTCGTGAGCTCGGACCGAGAAGAGAGGTGAGTCATGCAACGGATGTGCAACATGCCCTGTGGCGGTTTCTGGACAGGGCGCGAGAACGATGTCGCGCGGAAGATCGACAGCGCAGGATGGGGTCTCTTCTTTCTCTGGGTCGGCGTGTCGCTCCTGCTGGACCTCGGCTGGGGAGTCGGCCTGCTCGGTGTCGGTATCCTGACGCTCGCGATGCAGGCCGTCCGCCGCGGCTTCGGCCTGGAGCACGAGGGATTCTGGGTTCTCGTAGGCGGTGCCTTCACGCTGGCCGGGGTCTGGGAGCTCGCTGCGATCGACGTCTCCCTCGCCCCGATTCTCCTCATGGGGTTCGGGGTGGTCGTCCTGGTGTCGGTGCTTCGGAGGGCGCGGGGCTGAGTGAGCCCACACGAAAACCTCGCCGAGGCGTATCATGTCGCGGGGCGGCGGCACGCGGCGCGCCGGTATGCGCGCGGCTCCGTCGCCCGAGCAAATCTCAGAACTCCGGGAGTAGAGAATGCTGATAGATCGAAAGATGACCGCTGGACTGAACGCTCAGATCGGCCGCGAGTTTTCCGCCGCCATGCAGTACGTGAGCATGGCCGCCTGGTTCGCAGCGAAGGGACTCGGAGGCTTCGCGGAATTTTTCCACAAGCAGGCCGCGGAAGAGACCGAGCACGGCCTGAAGATCGTGAGGTACCTCGGAGACGTCGGGGGGACGGTGGAGATCCCGGAGATCGCACGACCTCGGTCCGACTACGCGACGGTCGAGGACGCGCTCCGACACTTCGTCGAGATGGAAGAAGAAGTGACGCGCGCGATCTACGCCCTCGTCGAGCTTGCTCAGTCCGAAAAGGATCACTCGGGCAACCACTTCCTGCAGTGGTACGTCGAGGAGCAGCGCGAGGAGGTAACGAGCGCTCGGACTCTGCTGGAGAAGGCGCAGCGCTTCGGCGAGGAGCGGATGCTCCTCCTGGACGGGGCGCTCGGTAGCGACTGACGGGCTCGCCAGCATCGGTGAGCTCTCATTGCGAGGAGCTCGTGCGCGCAGCGATAGCGGTACTCGTTCTGTTGTCGCTGTCAGGTTGCGGTCGATCGGACGGCGACGAAGCCAACGAACCCGGGGCGGTGAATCCCCCGAGTCGTGAATCGCTCGATTTGGTCTTGGCGCTCGTTCCAGACACATCCGTCGTCCGCGTGGAGAGCTCAGAGGGGTTGGTCGAGGACCATCTGACGGGTCGCCGATATCCTGGAGTCCAGGTCAAGATCACCGGGACCGCGAGTGCATTCGGAGACGAATCACTCGACGCGATCATCCGGCGGGAGCTGGTCGGGCGAGGCTGGGAAGAGGACCTTCGATACGCTGCAGATGGCCCTGATGGCAGCGCCTTCGCATTGCGGCACGGAGCATCACTGTGGCTCTTTCGAGCAGCATGGGACGGAGGTGACGACGCCGACCCGGTATACGTCCCCACGGACCGTTACGAGATGACCGTGGTCTGCATGAGTGTGCCGACCGAAGAACCCGGGGGGCAATGACCGTCGCGCCCGCCGTCCAGAAGCCGGGCGGGCGGTGACAGGCAGAGCCGGCCGGCGGTCGGTTGGCGTATTCTCCACGCATGGTCGAACTGACGGCTATTGTCAGCTGCCCCCACGGCGAGGAGTGCGGAGCCTGCGCGTTCCTCGGCGAGAGCTATCGGGATCAACTCGATCGCAAGCGCGGCATCCTCGGCCGGGCCCTGGGGCGGTACGACCGGCTTCACGACGCGCAGCTGCTGCCCTGCCTGCCGTCGCCTCACGTGGCCGGTTACCGCAACCGCGCGAAGCTGGCCGTGGGCCTGTCGCGGCACGCCCGCGACGCGCGGGTGGGCTACTTCCGGGCCGGCACGCGAGAGATCGTTGACGCACCCGAATGCCGGGTGCTCGTTCCCGAACTGGCCGACACGGCCCGTCGCGTGCGCGGCTTCATCGGCCGCATGCGTAGCCCGCCGCGCGAGCTGCGCCATCTCGACCTGCGCTGCGGCAGCGATCCCACGCGACAACATCTGACCCTCGTCTTCCGGGCGACCGAGTGTCCGACCTTTCCGCTGGACGCGCTGCGCAGAAGCTGCCCGCGGGTCGATGGCATCTCGGTGAACCTGAATCCGAGTGCCGGACCCCAGGTGATTCGCGGCGCCGTGACACCTCTGTGGGGGGAGCGCGAGGTCTGGGTCGATCACGCCGGCTACCGATTGCGCGTTTCCCCCGCGGCGTTCTTCCAGGTCAACTTGGCGCTGCTGCCGTCGATCCACCGGCAGATGTCCGAGTTCCTGGCCGACGGCAGTGTGCTGGCCGACCTCTACGCCGGAGTCGGGACCCACGGGCTGGCGCTGCGAAAGCAGTTCCGTAGGGTGCTGTTCATCGAGGGGAGCCGCAGCGCGGCGGCCGACCTGAAATCGACGATCCGCCGCCACGAGGTCGACGACGTCGACGTCGCCGCGACATCCGTGGAGCGTTCGCTGGGTCGCCTGCGCGACGCGTGCCCGGACGCCGTGGTACTCAATCCGTCTCGCGCCGGGGCGGACGAGTCGGTCCTGCAGGCGATCGCGGATTCCCCCGCGACGAGGATCGCGTACCTGTCGTGCGACCCGACGACGCTCTCCCGCGACCTGGATCTTCTTCAGAGCAAGAAGTTGAAAACATCGATTGTGCAGCCCATCGATATGATGCCGCAGACCCGGCAGGTCGAGGCCCTCGCTTTCCTGCGACGCTGACGTCGCACTCTCACTTGCTGGCTTCTCTGATCCGGTCCCGGCTCGGGGACACGACCGGATGCCCGAGTCCTGCGGGTCGGCGACGGTTGTCGGCTAAAGAACTTGACCGTAAGGTCCGAAATCATCGAGGGTCTCGCTAACCCCGGTCTGGTGTTACGACCCGTGGCTCAAAGCACGCTGGCGGTGCCCGCCGAAGCTCGACCCCATCCCGTCCACCCCCTGA
>JALGZO010000638.1 GCA_025774865.1 bacterium
GATGGGCATCTCCCCGATCTCGTCGAGAAAGAGCGTTCCGGAGTTGGCGATCTCGAGGAGCCCCTGCTTCTTGTCTTTCGCGTCCGTGAACGCGCCCTTCTCGTACCCGAACAGCTCGCTTTCGAGCAGGTTTTCGGGGAGGCCCGCGCAGTTGATCGCCAGGAATGGCCGGCGCTCCTCGCGGTGCGACATGTGGTGGATCGCCTTCGCGACGAGCTCCTTCCCCGTGCCCGATTCACCCTGGATCAGTACCGTGGCCGCCGACGACGCAGCGAGCTTCTCGATGATGTCGACGACCGACGTCATGCGCGGTGAGTTTCCGATGATGAACCGATCGCTCTCGCGGTTGCCGATCCGGATCTGTCGCGCGGTTTGTGCCGCCCGGGCGGTGTCGATGTTGACCATGGCGTCGGAAACGAGATCGATCACGTGGCTCAGCTCGAACGGCTTCGGCAAGAAGTAGTAAGCCCCCCGCTGGAGGGCATCCGAACGAGATCCTTCTTCGCCGTACGCCGACATCATGACGACGATCGTGTTGCCGTACAGGCGGCGAACGTCTTGCAAGATGTCCATCCCGTCGCGGCCGGGCAGCCGCACGTCGAGGAAGACGAGGTCACGCGGCCTCTCGCGGAGCATGTCGAGGCATTCTTCCCCCGTGGTGGCCTCGTCCACGTGGTGCCCGTGCTGCTCGAGACCGATACGAAGGGACCAACGGAGATTCTTTTCGTCGTCGACGATCAGGATGTCGGCCATCTGGCTTCTCCCGGGTCGGTTCCGGCTCCGACGATGTTCAGCGGCAGGGTCACGATGGCCCGGGCACCCCGCCCCGGCTCGTTCTCCATGCGCAAGGTTCCGCCGTGTTGGCGCAGGATATTGCGGGAGATGGACAGACCGAGCCCGGTTCCTCCCGGCTTCGTGGTAAAGAAAGGATCGAAGATGCGCTCGCGAATCGCCGACGGCACGCCGGGACCGCCGTCCTGAACGACGATGCACAGTTCGCGCCCCGCGCGGGCCGCCTGGACGTCGGCGGTCGCGCTGACCTCGCCTCCTTCCGAGGTGGCCTCGACTGCGTTGAGAAGCACGTTGAGGAGCACCTGCAGGAGCTGATCCCGGTCCGCCAGCGGTTCGGGCAGGTCGCGGTTCACCGACACGCGAATCGTGATGCCACGTTCCGACGCGCGACCGGTGGCCAAGCGGTGCGCGCGGTCGAGCAACTCATCGGTGCGGACCCGGGTGCGCTTCGGGGCGGGCGGCTTGGCGAACTGCAGGAGACTCTCGACGATGCGGTCGAGCCGCCGGCTCTCTTCCAAGATGACATCGACGAAGCGGACGAGATCGTCGCTGGATTCGACGCGACCGCGCAGGATTTCGGCGGTCGTTCGGATGCCCGCGAGCGGGTTCCTGATCTCGTGCGCGACGCCGGCCGACAGCCGTCCGAGCGCCGCGAGACGGTCACTCTTGCGAAACTCCTCCTCGACCTCCCGGCGCCGGGAGAGATCGGAGAACAGGACGAGCACCCCGCCGGCGAGGTGCGACACTTTGATGGAAACGGAAACGCGCCGGCCGCGGCATGAGGTGACGTGCGTTTCGGTCTCATCGAGCGAGCCTCCGGCCAGGACGCTTCGCAGAATCTCGACGAGATGTCGATCGCTCGCGAACACCTCTTCGAGCGCCTTCCCTTCGATCTCCTCCACTTCGATCGCCAGCATCTCGGCGAATGCGGGATTCGCGAAGGCGACCCTTCCGGCGGCGTCGAGCTTGAGGAGACCACCGCGCACCGTCTGGAGGATGCGGGCGCGGAGGCGCTCGCGCGTCAGAAGCTCCTCGCGGGAAGAGTGGCTCTCGAGCCCCTCGGCCAGCAGCGCGACCACCGAGTCGGCATAGGCGGGGCCGAGCTCTTCGGCCGGTCGCCGGCCCGCCCGCACCAAGGCGACGAGTCCGGCCGCCGGGGGATCCCCCCCACCGACCGGGATCCACCACGCGTCGGTTCCCTTCCGGGTCGAGGGCCGGAGGGTGGTCGCGGCCGCATCGGCGGCTTCCGGAGCCGCCCGTCGGGCGTTCCGGGCGGAGACGCGCCAGAGATCCGCGGTCTCCCACCCTTCGTCCGAGCTTCGGAGGACACCCACGCCGACGGCGTCGAGGGCACGACCGCACACCTCGGCGAGGCCTTCGCCGAAGGGGCCCTTCGGTCCGGGAGCCGCGAGGAAACGCGCCAGCGCCTGCAGCCGGGTGAGCTGCTCGACTTCGCGGGAAAGGGACTTGTTGGCGCCGCGGAGCGATTCGGCCTGTTCGAACACGAGGCGGCCGAATCGGCGGCGCTCCGCCTCCAGTCGGGAGCTCGAGTCGCGCAGATCCTGGAAGAACGCGTCCGCCTCGTGGACCAGCTCGGAGAGCGCCCACGTTTCCAGGAGGCCCTCTTCGTCGTGCTCCGCCGTGAGGACCGGGTCGTCCTCCGGGGCGGTCATGCGTTCGGTTCGCCCGTGTCGCCCGGACGATCCTGCACGGCCCGCTGCAGCAGATAGATGTAGCGGGTGATCCGCTCCTTCACCTCGTCGCTGACCTCCAGAAACTCGACGGCGAGGAACCAGGTAGCCCTCGCCCCGGGCGATGCCCGCCCGGCGTCCCGGATGATCTCGACCCGAAGCGGCGCCGGGGACTCCCCGTCGGGGAGTTCCAGCGTGAGGTCGAGAATCGAGCCCTCCGGGTACAGCTCGGGTGACTCCATCAGGAGCCCCCCACCCGACAGGTTCACCGTGACGCCGCGGGAGGGTGGTCCCGGCGGCGGCGTCCCCGGCAACGGAGAGACCGGATCGATCTCGAGAGGCACGTTCGCGCCGAGACGGAAGAAGCTCCGGCGCTGGACGCGACGGATCGAGCGATCCGGGCCGGTGATCAGAATTGTCGGAATCGGCCCCGGAAACCGTTCCAGGATCCGGCACTCGTACTCGTAGTGAGCGCCGTCCCGGCTGAAGTGGACCTGAAGCGGCTCGCCGGGAGGAATCGGGAGAATCGTGCCCCGAAAGGAGGGCGCGTAGACCTTGAAGCCCTCGTCGCGCTGCTCGAGGATCTTCGTCACATAGGACCCTTCGAAGGGCCCCGTCGGAATCGCGAGCAGGATACGCTGATTGACCGGAGGTCGGGGTACGGAATCCCCGACTGAGGGCTCTGTCACCACACTTCTCCTTCCCCACCACCAGGACGTCGAGCCTGGAGGCAAGCTAGCAACGCCGAGCCGTGGCCGTCAATCACTTGGAAGTCGGCGGGGTCGCTCCGGACCCGAGGGCTCCAGCACGGAGAATCGGCCTCTCGGCCGCAACGCTTGAGCCGGCGGCGTCTCTGCCTACGAGACCGCGTCCAGCGCTCCTAGCCCTCGGGCCGCCTCGGGCAGGCCGGGTTCGAGCTTCAGGGCCTCTTCGTAACCGAATCGGGCGGCCTCGGGGGCATCGAGCTCCCGATAGCAGTCGGCGAGGCGGCTCACGACGCGGGCGTCGGGGCCGAGACGTTCGAGATGCCGTTCGAACGCCCGTCGTGCGTCATCGGCTCGACCGATCCGGAGGAGCGCCTCGCCCGCCATCGCCTCGGTTCCCCGGGGCAGAGGTCGCCCGGAACACTGGTCGAAGACCGCCTCCAGTTCGTCGAGCGCCTCCCGGATCTCCCCCTGCTCGAGGCGCGCCGCGGCGAGGCCCACGCGGACTTCGGGTTCGTCGGCGAGGGCGCGTGCCCTCGAGTAATGATCGAAGGCAGTGGAGATATCCCCTTGTCTCAGTGCCAGATGTCCGAGATGAAGCGGTGCCGCCCAGTTCTCGGGGTCCAGCTTGAGCGCCCGGGCGAAGAGTCGGGCCGCCTCCTCTTCGTGATTGCGGGCGAACGCGAGGTGCGCCGCCAGGAGCGTGACGTCGGGGTCCTCCGCAGAATCGTCCGCGAGTCGGGTCAGCTGTCTCTCTGCCTCGTCCCAGGCCCCGGCTCGGATCAGCGCCCGGACGAGGGCTCGACTCGCACCCGGTTCGTCAGGCCAATCGTCGAGGATCTCACGGTACGCGACGGCCGCCTCAGCGGGTCGGTCGAGGATCTCGAGCACCGCTCCGAGCCTGAGGCGCACGGTGCGGGCAAGTCCCGCCACGGGGACGGGGACGCTCGAGCGACGCAGAGGCGCGGCGCGAGCCGCGGTGAGCTCCCGGAGGGCTCCGGGGAAGTCGTTCGCGCGTCGAAGAAGATCGCCCAGGCTGAAGCGCGCGAACGCGTCGTCCGGCCGGCGCTGGACGGCTTCGCGCAGAACGCGCTCCGCTTTCGCGGTGTCTCCGCGCTCGAGCTCCAGATGTCCGAGGAGGATCGCAGCCGCCTGAATCGCGTCGACGTCCGACGACTGCGTTTCGACACAGCGCTGGGCAACGCGACGAGCCTCATCGAGGTGCCCGGCCTGCGAGGCCGCCTGCGCGAGCTCGTACAGGAGGCCAGCGTCGTCGCGGCCCTCGTCGACCTCTCGTCGCAGGTGATCCAGGTGACGGTGAGCCTCGCGGATGGCCCGTCCGGGTTCGCGGGAGCCGGTGTGTCGCACGACGAGTGGGACCCTCATGACCGACGTTCTCGTCCGTTCGAGGGCCGGCCGGATGCGCTCGTGCACTCTTCCTTCGAACCGGTGCTCCGGCCGCACCGGTACGACCCGAAGCTGCCAGCAGGAAGTCACGGTGTTCGGATCTCCACTCTCGTTCACGACAATGAGCTCGAACGCCGTCGACGTGCGCTGGCCCACCTCCTTTCGCAAGGCGGTGAGGTCCCTCGCCGAGATATGGTCGGTGACGTCGAGACACAACGCGTGCGAGGTCCGAACCTCGTCGAGGGCGCGGTTGCGCGCTCCCGCCGAGTCATCGGAGCGCGGGTACTCGTAGACGCGAACGCCCGCCGAGCACGCTTCGACCGGTGTCGCGTCGTCGGGGTCGGTGTCGACGACGATCACGTCGTCCGCCGTGGCGGCGAGTTCCGCGAGCCGCGACGCGAGGTTCGCGAACAATCAGACACACCGTCAGACCCGGCTCGAACACGACGACCTTCCGCTTTCGGGGTCCGTCCGCGCGACCTCCTGACCGGTCTCGATGCCGGGGAGGCGACGGACGTCAGGGACGCTCAGTGCGGCACCCTCCGGAACGTCGCGCAGGAGGAGAAAGCGCCCGCCCGGATCCGGTCGGAACAAACGCGGTGGCTCCCGGTCGAACTCGTGGATCTCGCGGCGCAGGGTCGTGAGATCGAGCGTCGCGCCGCGCGCGAGCTTCTCGCCGGCGATCCAGACCGGTCGCCTGACCCGGATGACGACGTTTGCGAGTCCTCGGGATACGATCCGATCTCCGACTCGACAGGAGACGGGGAGAGCGCAGGGACCGGGACGGGGCATCGGCTCGGGCCACGACACGAGGACGACGGCGTCCACTCCGTCTTGAACGAGTGGTGGGAGCGACACGATCTCGAGCCGCGCGTCCGGAGGAGCGGCCTCCTGGAACGCCGATTCCACGGCAGCCCGGACCGCTCGAGCACTCGTTTCGGCGGGCTCCTCTGCGGGCGCGACCGTCGGAATGAGCGCCAACGCCAGCGCCGCGAGGAACTTCATCGCAAGACCCGGATCTCGTTCGCCACGTCGCGAACGACGTTGCTCCGGCGGCGTTCCTCGCGCAGCGCCGCCACCCATTCGCGCCCCGCTTGGCGGAGCTCTTCCGTCCAGCGCTCCAGCTCCGCCCGATCCCGCCCCTCCTGAAGGCGCTTGTCGCGGATGGCGCTCATCGCGCCCTCGAGTCGGGTCCGGAGGCTTTCTCGCACGGCGCCCATCTGCCACTGGGCCTCGAGCAGAGCCGTGACCTCGGCGAGCACGCTCCTCGTCGGAAGGACGACCTCCTCTTGGAACCGGTCGAACCGCTCGCACTCCTCATGAATCTGGCGAAGTCGGCTCGAGAGATCGCGCACGCCGCTCGATTGACTCTCGGCCGCGCCGACTGCCGCTTTCGCGGTATCGACGTTCTTCCGGCCGAGCTCCGCGAGAACGGTCGTGATCTCGGAGGTTTCGCCCACGGCAAGCCGCACCTTCTTCGCGATGGCTCCAGCGTCGCCCATGCTCTGCACGGCCTTCGTGACTTCGTCCTGCAGTGACTTCGCGAGAATCTCGGTTTCCTTCGTGGAGCTGGACGCACGCTCGGAGAGGTTTCGCATCTCGTCCGCCACGACTCCGAATCCCTTCCCATGCTCGCCCGCCTGCGCCGCGATGATCGCCGCATTCAGCGCGAGCAGGTTCGTCTGCTCCGTGATGTCGTTGAGGACGAGGAGAACCTGTCCGATCTCGCGCGAGCGCGCTTCGAGGCGTCGCACGAGCGTGCCGACGGCGTCCATTTGTGACTCGAGCTCGTCGGCACCGTGTCCGGCGCGGACGCAGGACTCGCGACCGGTCTTCGCGTTCTGGGAGAACAGTGACGAGACCTCGCCGAACGCGATGGAGCTCTGCAGCACCCCGTCGCATGCGTCCTGTGCCGTGCGAACCCCGCTCCCGAAATCCTCGATGAGCGTCGACATGCGGCGGAGTCCGGGGGTCTCGTCTCGCTTCGACGAGGAAAGATCGCGGCCCTTCCGGAGCGCAACCCCCACCGGTTCGTGCAGCTCCTGCCGACGATGTCGCAGCCGGTCTTCGTCCTGGAGTGCCGTCGCGAGCTCCGACAGCGACTCCTCCAGACGATCTTCTTCCCTGCGCAGGCCGCCGAAGGCCTCCAGGCGCACATCGTGGTCGGTGAGGTCGGCCGCGTCGTCCGGCGTGGCCTCCAGGAGACGGGCGGCGAGCTCGTCTCCACTCTGCTGCCAGCGGCGCAGCGCCCGAAACGCCGGTCGAGCGACGAGGCCTCCCCCGACGACGGCGGCGAGCAAGCCGGCGACGATTCCGGCGACGAGCTCTCCAGCCGAAGCCCCCCGACCGAGGATAGGCATCGCGACCCCGAGCGCCGCCACGGCGGAGACGAGAGACACCGCCCAGGGATTGCTCGAAAGTCCGTTCCGCTTTCTCATTTCTGCGTCTCCGGGAGCGGAACGCCGCTCTCTCCCGCCACGAGAGTCCAGCGGTCGCCGAGCAGGCGCTCGGCCTCGAGGACCTGTACGAGGGCCCCGTCGGCGCGAACCAGGCGCGGCCGGCCCAGGCCCTCCCGGTCGGAATCGCTTCCGGCGACCTCGACCGGGGTCGATCCGGACGGGGGGACGATGCGTCCCGGCCGGTCGATCAGGACCCCGAACGGCTCCGGCCGCGCGAGCACGAGGAGCCTCTTCATCACGTCGGGTGGCCCGTCCTCCAGCTTGAGAAGCGCCCCGGGGTCGATGACCGGGATCGTCCTCCCCCGCCAGGTGGTCACCCCGGCCAGGCGACTCGCGGTCCTCGGCACGGGCGTCATTCCGAAGACCGACGTCAGCTCGATCACGTCGGAGACGTCGACCGCGAACTCCGATCCCGACAACCAGAACGTCACGAGGGAGGAGGCGGCGTCCGTCACGGCGACACCGGTGCTTTCACGCGGGCTGCGAGCTCCAGAATGGCCGCCGGGTCGAGGATCAGCACGGTGCGACCGTCCCCGCGCGTGGTCGCGCCGGAGATTCCGGGCACGGCGGGAAGAAGGCTCCCGAGCCCGCGAACGACGATCTCCTGCTGGCCGCCGAGCCGATCGACGAGGACCACCAGCCGCCTTTCCGCGAGACCCAGGAACACGGCCGGTGGCGGCCCCTGGAGTTGATCGACTCCGGGCAAGCCGAGCAGCTCGGCGAGATTGCACACCGGAACCGCCCGCTTCTCCAGGACGAGGACCTCCTCGTCCCCCACTCTTTCGATTTCCCGGGGGTGGATGGGGCGCACCCGGTCGATGCTCGCGAGCGGAATGAAGAAGGGCTGCCCGCCGGCCTCGACGAGAAGCGCCCTCGTGATGGCCAGCGTCGTCGGAACTCGCAGCCGGAAGACGGTGGAGCCCGGGCGCGTGTCCACGTTCAGGAGCCCGCCCAGCCCCGCCACGGCGGCTCGCACGACATCGAGCCCGAAACCGCGTCCCGATACGGAGGTCGCCTCGTCCCTCACCGTGAACCCTGGCTGGAAGATGACGTCCAGGAGCTCCGCGCGGGTCGGCGATTCGCCCTCACGGAAGAGCCCCATTCGTCGTGCCTTTTGCTGGATCCGCTCGAGGTCGAGGCCGCTCCCGTCGTCGGAGACCTCGAGCACCGTGTAGCCCCCTTCCGGTCGGGCGTCGATCTTCACCGTGCCGACGCGGGGCTTGCCCCGCTGGATCCGTGTCTCGGTGTCGTCCAGGCCGTGGTCGACGGCGTTGCGGACCAGGTGAACGAGCGGCTCCGTCAGTGCTTCCACCACTTGCTTGTCGAGATTCACCGGAGCCCCCGTCGTGACGAGGCGGGCTTCCTTGCCGGTCGAACGACAGATCTCTCGCAGCGCGCGCTCCAGCATCTGGAACGTCGCGTCGAGCGGAACCATCCGCACGCGCAGGATTTCGTCCTGCAGGATTCGGATCTTCCGGTCGAGGTTGCGCAGCGCCTGTTGGAACGTCGTCTTCCGCATCCGGTCGCGGGACGCCGCCAGGATTTCGAGGGCGGAGTTGTCCAATCCCATCTTCGCCTGGATGAGTTCCCCGAGCTCGGAGAGGAGTCGGTCGACCCGCTCCACCGGCACGCGCAAGGAGGCGGCGGAGATCGGCTCGAAGGACGAAGAGGAATCGACGTCGTCCGGCGAATCCCTCTCGACGATCGAGATGTCGCTGTCCGACGCCGGCAACCGGCCGAGCGTCGCGCGAGGATCACACGAGAGCACCTCCGCTCCCAGGGGCCCGA
>JALGZO010000639.1 GCA_025774865.1 bacterium
CGCCGGCGTCGTCGTGGGCAGCGTGATCGGAGCGATCGCAGCGGCCCGCGTGCCGATGACCGGCATGCCGGAGATGGTCGCGATCTTCAACGGATTCGGCGGCATCGCGTCGACGCTCGTCGCGGGTGCGCTCTTCATGCAGACGGGCGGACGTATCGAGATGCAGCCGCTCGTCGCGACGGCGGCATCCGGGCTGATCGGGACGGTCACGTTCTGGGGCAGCCTCGTGGCGTTCGGCAAGCTCGCGGAGAAGTTCCATTGGAGCGGAGTCGGGGGCGCGCAGCAGGCGCTCAACGTGGTGCTCGTACTCGCCGCGCTCGGCTGCAGCGCGTGGCTCATCAACGATCCCGGCAATCCGAACGCATACTGGGCGCTCTGTGCAGTGGCTTCCGTCCTCGGCGTCATGCTCGTGGTCCCGATCGGCGGCGCCGACATGCCGGTCGTGATCGCACTCCTGAACTCGTATTCAGGACTTGCGGCGGCCGCCACCGGGTTCGTGCTGAACAACAACGTGCTCATCATAGCCGGATCGCTCGTCGGCGCGTCGGGGCTGATCCTCACCAACATCATGTGCAAGGCGATGAACCGATCGCTCGCGCACGTGCTCTTCGGCAAGCTCGGCCCCACCGGCGACACGCTCTCCGCCGACGAGGTCTACGCCGGCAAGGTGAAGGCAACGAGCCCGGAAGAGGTCGCGATGCTCTTCGACGGCGCGCAACGGGTCGTGATCGTCCCCGGCTACGGAATGGCGGTGGCGCAGGCGCAGCACGTCGTGCGCGATCTCGCAAACGTGCTCGAAGGACGGGGCTGCGCGGTGGAGTACGCGATCCACCCGGTGGCCGGCCGCATGCCGGGGCACATGAACGTCCTCCTGGCCGAGGCGGATGTCCCGTACGACCAGCTCATCGAGATGGACGCGATCAACCCCACGATGGAGACCGTGGATGTTTGCCTCGTGGTCGGCGCGAACGACGTCGTGAACCCGGATGCCCGCAACGACCCGACCAGCCCCATCGCCGGCATGCCCATCATCGACGTCGACAAGGCTCGAACCGTCGTGGTCGTGAAGCGCAGCCTGTCGCCGGGGTTTGCCGGCATCCCGAATCCCCTGTTCGCCGCCGACAACACGTTGATGATGTTCGGCGACGGCAAGAAGGCCATCCAGGAGCTCGTTACAGCCGTGAAGGAGGCGGCCTGACTCTTGCCCTCGAGCCGCCACGATTCGAAAGCGAGGAGAGCCATGAAGCGCCCGCTGCTCGCCGTAGTGCTCGTCGCCTTCCTCTCGACGACCGTGGCGGTGGGTGAACCCGAGACGCCGAAATTGATGGAAGAGCAGTGGCTCGGCATTCTCTCGGAAGAAGAGTTCAAGGAGCTGCACGAGTTGCGCTCGGACGAGACGCCGCCTCTCCACGGCGAGATGATCGAGCTCGCCGGTGGAGTCGCGTATCTGAGCCTCCCCGAGGGCGAGGGGCCCCACCCCGGCGTCCTGGTCATCCAGGAGTGGTGGGGGCTCAACGACAACATCAAGTACTGGTCGGACCGGCTGGCCGCGGACGGCTACGCGGCGCTCGCCGTAGATCTCTACGAGGGCACGGTCGCGACGACGCGTGACGGCGCGTACGCCGCGATGCAAGCGGTGGAGGACGACCGCGCCTACGAGGTCATTCGCGCGGGGCTCGACCATTTGAAGAACGAAGCAGGAACGTCGGGGCTCGGCTGCATCGGCTGGTGTTTCGGAGGCGGGTGGTCACTGAACACGGCGCTCGCGAACCCGGACGTGACGGCCTGCGTGATCTACTACGGGCGCCTCACCGACGACGTGGCCGCGCTCAGCCAGATCACCGGCCCGGTCTGCGGAGTGTTCGGGAACCAGGATCAGGGGATCCCTCCGGAGACCGTCGACAAGTTCGCGGCGGCGCTGGACGAGGCCGGCGTGCCGCACGAGATCCATCGCTACGACGCGAACCACGCGTTCGCGAATCCCTCGAGTGCCCGCTACGACGAGGAGGCGGCCAGCGACGCCTGGGTGAAGGCCCGAGCGTTCCTGGCGGCGAACCTGAAAGAAGAGTGACGTGAAGGGCCTCCCGGACCTCCTCGGCCGGCCCGCCTTCCTCGGCTTCGTTCTTCTGTTTTTCTTCACGACGCATCTCTACCGGATCACCGACCCACCGAACGGCTACCACCGGTGGCGCGAGACCGACACCGCCGCGGTGGCGCGGAATTTCGCCACCGAGAGCTGGAACCCCCTCCGCCCCCGCATCGATGTTCGCGGCACCGGGGACGGCGTCGTCGGCACGGAGTTTCCGGCGTACACCTGGACGGTCGCGGCGGCCTCGACGCTCGGGTGGGACATCCACGGCTGGGGGCGGCTCCTCACCGTTCTCGGGGCGTGCGCCGCACTCCTCGGGTTTCATCGCGTCGTCCGGGGCTTCACGGGACAGAACGACCTCGCGGGTCTCGCGACCTTCCTCGCCGCGAGCGTACCGCTCCTCGCGTTCTACGGTCGCACGATCCAGCCGGACGTCTGGGCGCTTGCGTTCGCCACGAACGCGCTCGCCGTCTTCTTGAAATGGACGAAGGGGGGGCACGCGTCGCTCGCCGCCGCTGCCGCCACGCTCACCGCGCTCGCCGGGTCCATCGAGCCGACCTATCTCGCGATCGGTCTGCCGATGCTCGCGGCACTCTGGAAGCAAGAAGGTGCGGGCCTCTTCAAGCAGCCGCGAACCTGGTTGTTCGCCGCGGGCGCGCTACTACCCGTCTGGATCTGGTTCCAGTGGGCGCGTGGGCTGGACCCCGGGAATCACTACTTCCTGAGCGGCGGCAACTGGGAGGCAGGCGGGCAGGCGATCCTGGGCGGCGAGTTCTATCGGAACGTGTACCGCGCGCGGCTCTTGGAACTGATCGTCGGAACTCCGGTCGTCTGGGCGTTCGCCGTCGGGCTCGTGATGCTGCGCAAGCTCCCGAACGCGGGCATCCTCGTGGCCTGGATCATCGGGGTGTTCTCGACCTACTTCCTCACGGCGACCTACTGCGCGACCGCCCACGATTACCACACGATGACGGCGGTGTTTCCGCTGGCTGTCGTCACCGCGCTCGGCCTGCGGGCGACGTTGACGCACTCGAGTCGCACGTTGAGGGTCTTCGCGATCATCACGATGCTGGCGATGCCGGTATACGGCTTCGGGAGAATCGCGCACCGCTACGGAGAGCCCTACGATTTCTGGGCGGGCCGCGTACGTTCCTCGCTCCACCTGCCCGCCGGTGCGCTCGTCGTCGCGATCGATCCGATGCCCGGATTCGTCCTCTACTACTCCGGTCGCAAGGGCTGGCGGTTGCCCCCCGGAGGCGACGCGCTCGAGCTGGAGCGTGCCGCAAGCCAGGGGGCGCGCTACGTCCTGGTCGAGCGGAGCCAGCGGTCCAACCTGGTGCCGTGCCGACGACTCATCGGCGACGAGCTCTACTCCGACGAGTGGCTCACGGCGTACGAGCTGCAGGGCGATGACGACCGCGCCGAGCGAACGAGGTGACCCCGACCGGGATCGACGACTCCGACCGCTTCACCACGGTCGATACCGGACCCGAGATCGAGATCAAGGTCCGGGGATCCCGCTTCCTGGGCCAGGCGTTCCGAGCGGATTCCGAAGACGAGGCTGCCGCGCGGCGGGACGAGGTCCGCCGGCGGCACCACGACGCGACGCACCATGTCTGGGCCCGGCGCGTCGGGCCGCCCGAGGCCTGCGTCGAACGGGCCGACGACGACGGAGAACCGTCCGGTACGGGGGGTGCCCCGATGCTCGCGGTGCTCCAAGGCGCCGCGCTCTACGACGCGCTCGTCGTCGTGACGCGGTGGTTCGGAGGAACGAAGCTGGGACGGGGCGGGCTCGCCCGAGCCTACTCGGACGCGGCCCGCGCGGCGCTCGAGGCCGCGCCGAAGCGGACGGTTTGGAGGGAGACGACCATGATCGCGGATTGCGAGTACGACGTCGTCGGCGCCGTGGAGGCGGTGCTCGCCCGCGAGGGTGAGCACATCCGGCGGTGCGACCGCGATTTCTCGGGCCGGCCCCGGTTCGCGATCACCGTGCTCCGCAGCCAGACGGTGCGACTCCTCGACATCCTGAGGGAGGCGACGGCGGGTCGGGTCGAATTCCGGCGTGCTACGCTCGACGAATGAAGTCCCGTGAAACGATCGTCTGGATCGCGGTTCCGCTCGCGACGCTCGCGCTCGCCCTCGTCGGTGCGGAGCTGTTCCTGCATTCCTTCCGACCCGTCTCCTACCGGGAGCCGCCGCCGCGCACGCCCGAACGAGAGTGGCGGGAACTCGTACATCGCCCCTCGGACGTCCCCGGTCTCTTGTACGAGCTGGCGCCGAACGTCGAGTCCGAGTCGAAGAGCACGATCGTCCGTACGAATTCCCACGGCATGCGCGATAGGGAGCCTCTGGCGGCGGGCGACCGCGTCGTGCGGATCCTCGATCGGTGATTCGTTCACGTTCGGGTTTGGGGTCCTCGCCGAGTCCACCTACTCGAGCGTGCTCGAGCGCCAGCTGAACGACTCCCCTTGGGAGGCCGACCACACGTTCGATGTGCTCAACGCCGGGATCGGCGGCTATTCGACCCGGGACGAGGCGCTCTGGCTCGAGCACCGAGGACTCTCCTGGGAACCGCATCTGATCCTGGTCGGGTACGTTCTCAACAACCCCGAGGACCAGCCCGTCCAGCCGCTCCATGCGTATTTCGTGGAGCCGCGCTGGTGGCAGCATCTTCATCTGTTCCGCATGATCGCGAAGGCGAAATGGCAGGCGGACGTCGACCGGCTCGGGGGTGGCGAGTATTTCCGCTACCTTCACGCGCACCCGCACCACTGGGGGAGTGTCGTGGAGGGGTTCCGTCGGATCCGGGATCTCGCGCGCGAAGAAGACGCCCCGGTCGTGCTCGTGATCTTCCCCATGATCGGAGTGGCGTGGGAGCGGGACGAGTACGCGAATCTGCACCGGCAGG
>JALGZO010000640.1 GCA_025774865.1 bacterium
CCGAATCCGTGCGTCGAGTGCAACACGAAGGTCCGGTTTCCGGGACTGTGGAACCGGGCCCGCGCGTTCGGCTGCGACCAAGTCGCCACCGGACACTACGCACGGGTGGATTGCCGGAACGGGGTCCGCCGGATCCGGCGGGCCGCGGACCTCACGAAGGACCAGAGCTACGTCCTCTGGGGAGTGTCACCGGAGACGCTCCAGCACGTCCTGCTTCCGCTGGGTGAACTGTCGAAGGGCGAGGTGCGTGGGCTCGCGCGTCAGGAGGGTCTGGCCACGGCCGAGCGCCCGGACAGCCAGGAGATCTGCTTCGTACCCCAGGACGACTACGGCGAGTTCCTCGCGAAGGCGACGGCCGACCGCGCCGAGACCCCGGGCTCGCTCCTTCCGGGGGAGATCGTCACGCGGGAAGGGCGCGTCGTCGGAACTCATCGCGGCGTGGCGCGTTACACGATCGGGCAGCGAAGAGGTCTGGGGGTGGCCATCGGCGAGCCCGTGTTCGTCGTCGCACTCGATCCGGCCGCGAACCGGGTAGTCGTGGGTGGCCCGGATGAGGTCCTCCGCCGGCAGGCCAGGTTGCGGAACGTTCGATGGCCGGCGGAGCGAGTTGACGAGCCGGAGCTCGTGGCCACCGTTCAGCTGCGTTCGCGCCACCGGGCGGCTCCCGCCCGCGTGCGTCGCGTCGCCGCGGACGATGCGGAGGTCTTCTTCGAGGAACCGCAGCGGGCCGTGACCCCGGGCCAGTCGGCCGTGTTCTACGAAGGAGAAACGGTGCTGGGAGGCGGAATTGTCGCCGATCCGGCCGCCCCGGCTTGACACTCGTCGGGCGGCCGGTAGAATCTCTCGGCTTGGAGGAGGGATGGCCGAGCGGTCGAAGGCGACGGTCTTGAAAACCGTTGAGCAGAAATGCTCCGTGGGTTCGAATCCTACTCCCTCCGCCATCCTGCGAAGGGCGGTGGAGGAGAGCACGGTCTGGAGACTTCCCCGGTTCACGGAGAGGTGCGAGAGTGGCTGAATCGGGCCGCCTGCTAAGCGGTTAGGGAGAGAAATCTTCCTCGAGGGTTCGAATCCCTCCCTCTCCGCCATCGAACGGACGGTTCTCGCGCCCATAGCTCAATTGGATAGAGCGTTTGGCTACGGACCAAAAGGTTGGGGGTTCGAGTCCTCCTGGGCGCGCCATCCGTCGATCGCGGGGCGGCTCTCTCTCCTTCATCGGGGAAAGTTCTCCATGATTCGCCGTGTCACCGTCATCCTGTTCGCACTCCTCGCCTCGGCCGGGGGCGCTTCCGCCGCGACCTGGCGCGCCACGAGCGATCAGGACCTGCAGGAAACCGTGGACAGTGCCGCCTACGGCGACACGGTGTTCGTCGCCCCCGGGGAGTACCTGCGAGTCACGATGCGCAGCGGCATTCACCTCCTCGCCGAGGAGGGGCCGGAGGAGACCGTCATCCGGAACAGCCGGTTCTGGGTCGTGAAGGCCGACAACATCGATTCCCTGAGTACCGTGGAGGGCTTCACCCTCGACGGGGTCAAGGCGGCCGAGGGGGTCGTGTACGCCGAGAACTCTCAGCTCACGGTTCGAGACTGTCACATCCGGGGCGGGTGGAGCGGCGTGCGCGCCATGTTCTCGGACATGGAAGTCCGTGACTGCGTCATCACCGACTGTCAGAACGGAGCCTACTTCTACGAGTGTGCCGGGATCATCACGGGAAACGAATTCACGCGGTGCATCAACGGGATCTCACTGGTGAGCGCCACGACTCGAGTCCACCGGAACACGATCTACGGAAACTCGCTGGGAATCTCGGTGTCCAAGCACTCGCTTCCGACGATCGGGGGGTCGGTCAGCGGCGCGAACCGGATATTCGACAATCCCGGCGGAGGTCTCAAGAACACGGCGCTGCAGAAGAAATACGAGCTCCGCACGATGAAACCCGCGACGATCCGGGTGCCCTACAACTTCTGGGGCTCCGACTGCCCGGACAGCTCGCTGTTCCGGGGGCCCGTCGATTGGAGTCCGTGGGTCGACGAGGACGGTACGGGGTCGCTCGACCAGTGCCCGCCGGAACCCCAGGAGTAGCGGGGCGATCCGCGGTCTTCTCTCTCTCGGCTTGAGTGCGCTCCTCCTCGCCGGGTGCGGCTCCGACAGCGCTCGCCGCGTCTTCGTCCTCGGATTGGACGGCGCCACCTTTGATCTCATGGATCCGCTGTTCGAAGAAGGGCTGCTCCCGAACCTCGCGGCGTTTCGGGATCGCGGCACGCACGGGGAGCTCAAGACGATCCTCCCCGTCATCTCGCCCCCCGCGTGGACCTCCGCCACCACCGGCGTCAACCCGGGCAAGCACAACATCTTCGACTTCTTTCAACTACCCCGGGGTACGGGCCAACCGGTGCTCACGTCCGCGCTCGACCGGCGGGCCGACCCCGTGTGGCGTGTCCTGAACGAAGAGGGGTTTCGAACCGGGATCATGAACATCCCGATGACGTTTCCGCCGGATTCAGTCGACGGGTTCTTCATCTCCGGCTTTCCGTACGGGAGGATTCGGTCGGGGATCGCGTATCCGCCCGAGCTCGAGAAGGAGATCGCGGTGTATCCCCTGGACCCGTTCGGTGAGAGCATCCAACCGGGGCAGGAGGGGCGGTTGTTGAAGGTGCTTCGCGACACGTTCGAACGGCACGCAGAGGTCGCGAAGCAGCTCATGTCGGACAAGGATTGGAATCTCTTCTGGGTCGTGTTCACGGGCACCGACAAGGTGCAGCATTTCTATTGGAAGTTTGCTGACCGCAACCACCCCGAGTACGATCCCGTCCTCGCCGCGCAGTTCGGGACGGCCATCCGCGACTTCTTCGTCCGCGTGGACCAGGTCGTGGGCGAGCTCGTGGCGCTCGCGGGGCCCGATACCGACGTGCTGATCATGTCCGATCACGGCTTCGGGCCGATCTACCGGGAGCTGCGCCTGACGTCGTGGCTCCTGGAGGAAGGGTTCCTCGAAGTGTCCGAGCGCGGCTTCGAGCGCGTAGACGCGATGGCGCCGGGTCCCTTCGGAGGACTCGTTCGCGTGAATCGGCAGGGGAGGGACTTCCGCGGGAGTGTGCCGGTCGAGGAAGCCCCCCGGGTGCGCGACGACGTGCGCGAGCGCCTCGAAAGCCTCGTGGATCCGGAGACCGGTCGCCGACTCGTGGAGGCGATCTACGCGAAGGAGGAGATCTACGAGGGCCCGTACGTCGACAACGCGTCCGACCTGGTGTTTCTTGCCGCGCCCGGACGATTCGTGGGGCGCAAGGCCTCCGGGTCGGTCGACGTCTGGGGGTTGCCGAGCTACACGTTTTCCGCCTTCCACCGCCCCAACGGAATCCTGATGGCGGCCGGACCGAGCTTTCCGCCAAGCTCGAAGCGGCAGAGCCTGTCGATCCTCGACATCGCGCCGATCCTCTACTGGCTATTCGACGTGGACCTCCCGAGGGACCTGGACGGCCGGGTTCCCGCCGAGCTCGTCGGGGAGGAGGCGCTCGCCGCGCGCCCGCCCCGTATCGGCGATCGCACCGTCGTGATTCCCCCGGGGGCCAGCGGCCTGGGGGACGAATCGCAGCGCGAAGTTCTCGAGAGCCTCGGCTATGTCCAGTGAGTCGCGACGTCCCTCCCGGTGGACCGCCCAGCCGGTTCTGATCGCGGCGCTGGTGATCGCGGTCTTTCTCCGCGTCGAGTACCTCCGCGAGCTGATCCTTTCGCCCTTCGGGCGCAATCTTCTTCTCGACGCCGAGTGGTACGACCAGGCGGCGCGACGCCTGGCCGAGGGATCGTCGTTCAGCCCCGGCGAAGCGTACTTCCGCCCTCCCCTCTATCCGATGTTCCTCGCCGGTCTTCATCGCGTCCTCGGGTCCGGACTCATCGGGCCGCGGATCGTCCAGATGCTCCTCGGCCTGGCTCAGGTTTGGATGTGCTGGCGGATCGCGCGGATCACCCACGGCCCCCGGGTGGCGCAGGTCGCGGCCGTGCTCGCCGGAACGTACGGCATGTTCATCTACTTCGAAGGCGAGATCTTGACGACTGCGCTCGGTACGGCTCTCACGACCGCGGCCGCGTGGCTCTTGCTCGAAGGGAGTCGTCACCGATCGGACGACGTGTCGCTCGCGCTGAGCTTCGGAGGGGGCTTCGCAATCGGACTGGCCGCGGTCACGCACGCCACGGCTCTCGCGCTGGCTCCGGTCGCGATCCTGTGGGCGCTCCGGGATCGGCGTGGTCTCGTCGCGGCCGTCGTCGTCCTGATCGGGGTACTCCTGCCGGTCGGCGGGGTCACCGCCCGGAACGCGCGCGTCGCCGGCGAGTTCGTTCCCGTCGGATCGCAAGGTGGAATCAATTTCTACATTGGGAACAACGCCAGCTCGGACGGGAAGTCGGCCCTCGCTCCTGGCTTCGCCGAGGCGGGTCAGGTCATTCGACACGACGATGTCTACCGGGACACCGTGGAAGTCGCGGCGCGAACCCTCGCCGAGCGAGAGCTCGGACGACCGTTGTCGGCGAACGAGATCAGCCGCTACTGGTACGAAAAGGGCTTCGACTGGTTTCGAGAACGACCTGCGGATGCGCTCAAGCACCAGTTCCAGAAGGTCGTCTTCTTCTGGAACGGTTTCGAGATCAGCAACAACCGAGACCTCCGGGACCAAGCTCGGCGCTTTACTCCGATCCTCCGGTTCTTTCTCGTGCACTTCGCGCTTCTCCTGCCGTTCGGCGTCTACGGTCTTTTTCTTTCCGGATTTTGGCGGCGCGAGAGGATTCTCCTGTTCGGCTTCCTGCTCGCGTACACCGCGGCGATCGCCGCGTTCTTCGTATGCGCGCGCTACCGGCAGCCGGCGGTCGCCTGGCTCATTCCGTTCAGTGCGGCCGGGATGCTCTCGATTGTCGACCATCTGAAGGGGGCCGCCACGGCTCCGCGACGCGCCGGGATCGCCGCGGCGATTCTCGTTCTCCTGTTCGTGTTCACGAACGGTCGCC
>JALGZO010000641.1 GCA_025774865.1 bacterium
CGTACTGGCAGATCACGCATCACGCGCGTGGGACGGCGCCGGCATCAGTGCCGCCGCCGGCACCCCTTTCCCCCCGACGCTCGACGACATCCAGGCCAACGTGTTCACGCCGAGCTGCGCTTTGAGCTTCTGCCACGGCGAGGGTCTCGCCGGGAATCTGGACCTGCGGCCCGGCGCGTCCTACTCGCAGCTGGTGAACGTACCGAGCGCCGAGGTTCCGTCGGCGTTGCGCGTGGAGCCGTACAACGCAGAAGACAGCTATCTCATCTGCAAGCTCGAAGCGTGCCAGTGGATGGTCGGCCAGCAGATGCCGCTGATCGGAGATCTGCTCGACCAGATCGTCATCGACGTGATCCGCGAGTGGATCGACAAGGGCGCTCCCGAGACGCCGATCTCCGTGGACGAGCATTCCTGGGGTCAGGTCAAGGCGCTTTACCGGTAACCGGTCATCGCGGCTCGGAGCTATCCGGGCAGTCCCGTCCACACGAGCGCGAGCACGACGAATCCGAGAGCCGCGTTGATCTTGAAGAACGCGAGATCGACGCGCTGCACCTGCCGGTGCTCGAGGAAGAGCAACGCGCCGATCGCGGCCAGCAGCGCCCAGGCGGGCGGCGTCGAGAGATGGCGGAGCGTGAGCCACGTGAGCGTGAGAAACGCCGCGACGTGGACCGCGGCCGCGACCCGCAACGCCGCCGGCCGCCCCATCGTCGCCGGTAGCGAGTGCACGCCTTCCTTTCGATCGGACTCCTCGTCGAGGGTCGCGTAGATGACGTCGAAGCCGGAGACCCACAGGAACGTGAACAGCGCGAGCAGGTGGACCGAGCCGAACGGAAGGAACGCGTTCGTCACGGCGATGTACGCTCCGATCGGTCCGAACGCGAGGGCCGCTCCCACCCCGAAGTGCGCGAGAGGGGTGAAACGCTTCAGTAGCGGATAAACCACGAATACCGCGAGCGGCAGGGGCGAGAGCGTGAGACAGAGCGACGGCAGTTGGAGCACTGCTGCGTAGAAGAGCCCGAGCCCGGCGGCCGCGACGATCCACGCCTGCGTGACCGTCATCTTGCCGGACGGAAGCTCGCGCCCGGCCGTGCGCGGATTTCGTGCATCGAGCTGCCGGTCGAGGATCCGGTTCAGCGCCATCGCGAGCGTGCGTGCCCCGGTTCCCGCCACGAGCACCCACGCGATCACCTCGACGCTCGGGACGCCGCCCGCCCCGAGAAACGCACCGGCGAGGAGTAACGGCAGCGAGAACAACGTATGCTCGAACTTCACGAAGTCGAGAAGCGTCCGAACCGACGGCAAGCGCATCCCCTGACTGACGAATCACCTCGAGTGTCGCGACTGAGCGACGCGATCCTACCGCAAGCGGTCTCCGCGCGGCGACGATTCGGAGGTGACGACGAGACCGATCCGCGACCCTGGGCGCGAATGCGGCGACCTGGTATGCTCCCCGCGCTCGTCAGGACTTCCCGTTCGCCGGGGGGATTCCGTTGGTCGTCCTTCCCGAGCTCGCCGTTCTCTTTGACAACGTGACGAAGAGGTTCGCCGGGCAGACGGCGGTCCAGGATCTGAGCTTTTGCGTGCCGCGCGGCGCGGTCTACGGGCTGCTCGGCCCGAACGGCGCCGGCAAGACCACGTCCATCCGGATCCTGATGGCGATTCTCCATCCGGACGCGGGACGCGTCCGGGTCTTCGGCACCGAGCCCACCGATTCGCTCAAGGAGCGCATCGGATACCTTCCGGAGGAGCGCGGCCTCTACGGCGGCATGAAGGTGATCGACAATCTCGCGTTCTTCGGCGCGATTCGCGGGCTGTCGCCGGGCGCCGCCCGGCACCTCGCCGACGGCTGGCTCGAGCGCTTCTCGATGGCCGCCGACCGCAACCGCCGGTTGCAAGAGCTGTCCAAGGGGAACCAGCAGAAGATCCAGTTCATCGCGACCGCCATCCACCGGCCGGACCTCCTCGTGTTGGACGAGCCGTTCGCCGGACTCGACCCCGTGAACCAGGACTTGATGAGGCGCACCATTCTCGAGCTCGTGCACGACGGAGCCACCGTCATCCTCTCCACACATCGGATGGACGAGGTCGAGCGACTGTGCTCGCACCTGACGCTCATTCACCGGGGTCGCGCCCTCGTCGACGGCGAGCTGAAGGACGTCAAGCGTCAGCACGGTTCCGACACCATCCGCCTCGAGCTGGAGGGCGACGCGTCCCCCGTCGACACTCACCCGGCCGTGGCGCACGCGGGCGGTGTCGGGAACACGCGCGAGATCCGGCTGCGCGCCGGCCATGATCCCTCGGAGTTCCTGGCCTCGATCGCGGGTCGGACCCGCATTCGCCGTTTCGAGGTTCGCGCCCCGAGCCTCCACAGCATATTCGTCCACCTCGTGGAAGGGCACTCCGACCCCACGGCGGGCACCGCCGAGATAGCCGTGGCGGGGGAAGTGGCGTCGTGAACCGGAAGAAGGTGTGGCACATCATCCGACGGGAGTACGTGGAAAGCGTGCGCAAGAAGTCGTTCCTCTTCGGTCTGGTGGCCACGCCGCTTCTGATGCTCGGGCTGATCGCGCTCCCGCTCTTTACCGAGGACATCCTCGCCGACGAGGTCGTGACGGTCGCCGTGCTCGATGAATCGAACGAGTGGGGTAACCGACTCCGCGAGTCGGTCGCGGAGGAGCCCGCCGAGCGCCTCGCCGGGCTGCAGCTGCTGGTGTACACGCCTCCGGAACTGCCTACCCCCGCGATCCTCGACGCTCGCGTCACGACGGGCGACCTCACGGCGTGGATTCTGCTGCCGGAGGATTTCGAACGGACGGGTATCTTCGAGTACCACTCCGAGTCCATCACGAATCTCGCGCGTCTCTCGAATCTGGAGAGCCGGCTCGAGCGATTGCTGGTGCGGCACAAGGCCGCCCGGTTCGGGATGGCGGAAGCGGACGTCGACGCTCTCCTCGTCGGAGTGCAGCTGAAAACGTTCCAGATCGGCGAAGAGGGCGGCCGGGAGGCGAGCTTCGATCAGGTTTACTTCCACGCCATCGCGCTCGTCATGATCCTGTTCTTCGCGCTCCTGCCGACGGGGCAAATCCTGATGCGCTCCGTCATCGAGGAGAAGTCCAGCCGCGTGATCGAGGTCCTGATCTCGAGCGTGACCCCACGGGAGTTGATGGTCGGAAAGATCGTCGGACTCGGCGCGGTCGGTCTGACGCTGATCGGAACGTGGACGGCGATCGGCGCCCTCATCGCGGCGCGGCTCGGCGCCGACTTCCCGATCGGCGGTGACGATCTCGCCGTGTTCGTCCTCTATTTCGTGCCTGGATACTTCTTCTACGCGGCGCTCCTCGGATCCGTGGGGTCGATCTGCACCGCGGAACGCGACGCGCAGCCGTTCCTCACCCCGATTTCGCTCACGCTGATCTTGCCCGTGATGCTCGGATTCGCGATCGCGCAGAGCCCCGACCATGTCCTGGTGCGCACCGCTTCCTTCGTCCCGTTCTTCACGCCGAGCTTGATGCTCTTCCGTTTCACGATCAAGCAGCCGCCGCTGTGGGAGCTGGGCGCGACCTGGCTCTCGCTCGTGGCCGGTACGGCCGCGATGTTCTGGGCCTCGTCGAGGATCTTCCGGGTCGGCATCCTGCTCACCGGCAAGCGCCCGACGATCCCCGAGATCGCCCGCTGGGTTTGGGCACGATGAAATTCCTGAGGCAGAAGCGGATCCGCGCACCCGAGATCCAACCCGTCGGATGGGCCGGCGACGCGCTGTTCCTCGGAGAGCTCAAGGGTCGCGTCGTCTTGCTCGACTTCTTCTCGTTCGGTGACCCGGCGGGCGTCAGCTCCCTCCGTCGGATTCGGCGGATCGGCGACCACTACCGCGAGGTCGGCCTCACGGTCGTGGGCGTGCACGTTCCGGCCTACGACTTCGAACGGCCGCTCGAGCCGGCCCGCCAGGAGATCTGGCGCCTCGGGATCCCCTACCCGGTCGCGCTCGACCACGGTTTCGAGGTGTATCGCGCGTACGACAACCGGGACCTCCCCGCCCGATATCTGGTCGACGGCGAGGGCTTCGCCCGCTTCTGGGTCCACGGCACCGAAGGACTCGTGGAGACGGAGAGGGCGATCCGGGTTCTGGTGCGCGAGGCCAAGCCGGATCGCTCCCTGCCCCCGCTCCTGGAGCCGGCGGGCGAGGTCTTCACGCCGGGCCGGCTCCGCTGGTTCGCCACCCCGGAGATCCGATTCGGCACGTGCGGCGTGGGTTTCGGTCCGCCTCCCGCCAACGGGGAGGCGGCCGCGGAAGGCGACACGCGCGACTTCGATTCGATGCCGGAGCTTCGCAAGGAGGGAGCGGCGTATCTGGAGGGGCGGTGGACGCTCGGACGCGACCGCGTTCGCAGCGACAGTGAAGGGGCCCTCGCGGTCGTGTTCGAGGGATCGCGGGTGGTGGCGGTCGTCTCGCCGGAGGGGCGCGACGTTTCCGCTTCCGAGGACGAGCCGAGGTTCGAGGTCTCTCTGGACGGCGAACCGCTGACGGCGGCGAACGCGGGCAGCGATGTCGAGATCCGCGACGGCTCCACCTTCGTGACGATCGAGCGTGGTCGACTCTACGAGTTGATCTCGTCGGCCGAGTTCGGCCTCCACAACCTCGACATTCGGGTGAACGGCCCGGGCGTCACATTCCATCTCATATCGTTCGGAACGAACGAAATCCCGGAGGAGACCTAGGTGCTCCCTTTCATCCGAACGTTTTTCGCCGTGATCTTCGCGATCGGGTTCCTCGTTCTGGTCCCGATCTTCCTGACCCTCGCGATGCTGCTCTTCGGCGACACCGGCCCCCGCGACGGCTCGTGGCTGACGATCCGGCTTTCCGGTCCACTGCTCGAGCACTACACGCCCGTCGGGTTGCGGAACGTCCTGGAGGACCATCCGCCCGTCCTCATGGAGGTCACCGAAAACCTCGAGAAGGCCGCGGTCGACGATCGCATCGAGGGGGTGATTCT
>JALGZO010000642.1 GCA_025774865.1 bacterium
GTGACGAGGAGCGCCGTAATCCCCGCGGCCCCCCGCCGGACCGCCGCGGACGGGCCCGGGTCCTTCATGCGCGGAGCTCCGGCCCGGGCCTAACCCTTGTATCTCCCCCGAGCGATGTACTTCTTGATCTTCTTCTGGCCGATCCAGACCTTCACGTTCGACTCCACGTTGATCAGCTCGAGGTCCGTCTGGTAGAAGGAGATCTCCTCGCCGCCCTCGGTGTCCTTGATCTGATTGATGACGCCGCTCATGACGAAGTCGGCGCCGACCTCGCGGCCGAAGCGCTTCAACGTCTCGGACGTCACGTTTCCCTGCATCGCCTCGCGCTCGGCGCGGATGTCCATGCGCTCACCAGCGTCGGCGACGACCGTGACCTCGCCCGAGTTGATGAACGCCCGCTCGATGTCTTTGATGAAGGTCTCGACCGGAATGTGCTCCATCGACTTGTTCCGCACCACGCCGACGATCACCACGGGGACCTTCCCCTCCTCCGTCATGTGTCGGCGGAGCCAAGCCTGGTTCAGGCAATCTCGGACCATCTCTTCGGACACGAGCCGGGAGTCGGTGTCGTTCCACTTGCCGGAGAGGTCCACCGTCGTATCGCTCTCGATCCGGGTCACCGACTTCCCACCGCACCCGGCGAACACGATCGGAACCAACAGCGAGATCAGGAGCCGGGGGCCGGGAATTCGTGCTAGCGGTCGTGCCATCGCTCTCGCACCTCGTTCGGGTTGAATCCGGAAATGGATCGCGCAGGACGCCGCGACGATACACCCGCGGCCGGAGGGGGGGAAGGGGTGCTCTTTCGAGGCTTGCCACGCTCGGCGCGCTCGGGCGAGAATAGGCGCCCTTTGGCCCTGCCGAGCCTTCGAGGAGGAGCTCCCCTTCCGCATGGAAATCGCCCCCGTCCCGTCGCGCGACGAGATCGCGCCTGCCCACCTCTGGAACCTCCGTCACATCTACGACAACAACGAGGCCTGGCAGATCGACTTCGCGCGGGTGGAGGAGATGATCGACTCCGTGTCGTCGCTGGAAGGGACGCTCGGGGACTCCCCCGGTTCGCTGACCGAGGCACTTCGATCCAACGCGGACCTCGGCGAGAGCCTCGATAAGGTGTTCGTCTACGCGAACCTCCTCCGGGACGAGGACACGCGCGATGCTTCGGCCCAGGCGATGGCCGAGCGCGCGTCGCGGCTCGCCACCCGGGTCGCCGAGGCGACGTCGTTCGTCGAGCCCGAGATCCTGGCCATCCCTCGTGACACGCTCGAGTCGTTCCTGCAGTCCCGCGAGCTGTCGCCCTGGCGTCACTATCTCGAGAACCTCCTGCGATTGAAGGAGCACACGCTGTCGCCCCGCGAGGAGCAGATCCTCGCCATGGCGGGTGACGTCACGCGCACTCCTCGCACGGCGTTCGGAATGCTGAATGATGCGGATCTGACGTTCCGGGCGATCCAGGACGAACAGGGGCGGGAGGTCGAGCTCACGAAGGGGCGTTACTCCTCGTTCATGGAGTCGCCCGACCGGCGGGTTCGTCGCGACGCCTGGACGTCTCTGACGGACGCGTACGAGTCTCACCGGAACACCGTGTCGGCGCTGCTTTCGGGGTCGGTCAAGCGCGACGTGTTCTACGCGCGCGCCCGTGGTTACGCGTCGAGCCTCGTTGCCGCACTCGACCCTTCGAACATTCCCACGGAGGTGTTCCATACTCTCATCGATGTCGTCAGGAAGCGGCGCGCCGCGTTTCACCGGTACTCGACGATGCGGAAAGAGATTCTCGGACTCGACGATCTCAGGATCTACGACCTCTACGTTCCACTGAGTAACTCCAGGGGGCCGACTTTTTCGTACGACGAGGCGCGCGAGCTCCTCGTCGAAGGGAGTGCGGCGTTCGGTCACGAATACGTGTCCGCCCTGCGTGAAGGCCTCGAGAGCGGGTGGATCGACGTCTTCGAGACGCGCGGGAAGCGATCGGGGGCGTATTCGTGGGGTTCGTACGGAACGCATCCGTACGTGCTCATGAACTACCACGGCACGCTGGATCATCTCTTCACGTTCACCCACGAGATGGGCCACGCGATGCACCACTACTACACCGCCCGAGCGCAGCCCTACGTGTACTCCCACTACCCGATTTTCCTCGCCGAGGTCGCGTCCACCACGAGCGAATCCGTCCTGATGAGTCATCTGCTCGAGGTGACGAAGGACCCCGCCCGCAAGCTGGCCCTGTTGAACCAGTCCATCGACCAGATTCGGGGAACGGTGATCACGCAGGTGATGTTCGCGGAGTTCGAGCACCGGATGCACACGATGGTCGAAGACGGTGAACCGCTGACGGCGGATACCCTGAGCGGGCTCTACCGGGAGGTCTTCACGAGCACGCTCGGTCCCGAGCTTTCGTTCGATGATCGCGCCGCGCTCGGGTGGGCCCGGATCCCGCACTTCTACACGGGGTACTATGTGTACCAGTACGCCACCGGGTACTCGGCCGCGATCGCGTTGTCGCGTCGCGTGTTGCAGGGCGGGGAGCGGGAACGCGAGGACTATCTGGGCTTTCTACGGGCCGGCAACTCCGACTACCCGATCGAAATCCTGAAGCGAGCTGGCGTCGATCTCACGACCGCCGATCCGATCAACGACACGCTCGACCTCTTCGAGTCGCTGCTCGATCAGCTCGAGGAGCACATATCGCGGTATGGGGCCGCGTCCGCATCGAGAGGCTGAGCGAGAGTGAGAGAATGAAACTGGATCCCGAATTGCTTCAGAAGGTGAAGAGAAAGAGGCTCGACGAGGTCGAGTTGGAGTGGATCTCGCGCATGGAGTCCACGCCGCGCGATCTGCCGTGGTTTTTCGCCGTGGCGCGCGAGATGCGCGCGGCGAAGGCGCACGCGAAGATGGCCGAGCTTCTGATGCTCCTTTGCGACAATCTCGCGCTGGAGGATGCGTGGGAGGAGGCGTTCGACGCGGTGAGAGAAGGCATCGCCCTCTCGCCGCGCAGCAAGGAGCTCCGGGCGAAAGCCGTCGACTGCGTGCGCAACCGCTACGCAGCGCGGGACGACCTCGAAGACGTGATCGAGTTCTTCGAGATCGAGACGGCCGCGGACCCTCTGAAGGCCTTCGAGGAAATGCGGGATTGGCTCCGGTTCGAACCGGGGGCCGGCTTCTACCTCGCGGGACGCGGTCTGGGCAAGGTGTCGGACGTGAATCTCGCGCTGCAGAAGGTCCAGATCAACTTCGAGAAGACGGCTCCGCTCGTGGTTCGCCGCGACGAGGCCGCGAAGCTGCTCACGTGGATACCGTCCGATCACTTCATGATGCGCCGGCTCGAAGATCCGGAAACGGTTCGCGCCGAAGCGAAAGCCGACCCGGGAGCGTTCATGTGCGAGCTCTTGGCGTGCTTCGCGAGACCGCTCTCGGCCGCCGAGATCCGGGACAGCATGTCGGGGATCGTCGAAGGCGCACGCTGGCACTCCTGGTGGGCGAGAGCGAGGTCCCACCCCCAGGTTCTTGCGAGCAAGGAGAAGCGGAACACGTTCACGTGGAGCGACACGTCCGAGGAGGCCGAGCAGGCCGTCCTCGACGAGTTCGCGGGTGCCTCGCTTGCAGAGCGAATCGATCTCACTCGGCGACACGCCAAGCGGGGCGACCTGGTCCGGGCCGCGATGCTCGAGAAGCTCACGCAAGATCTCCATCGACTCGCCCCGTCCGGGTCTTCGAAGGCGGTGGAGGTGCTCTGTCTTCTGGAGGAGCTGGGCGCGGCGCCGGACCCGCCACCATTCACGGTGGACCGCGTGCTCCACGGTCCTCGCGCGGCCGAGGTGATTCTCGGCGTCTCGGACCGGCGTTACCGCGAGAGGATGTACGCTCGCGTTCGCGAGATTCGCGGCGATGACTGGGCGCAGATCTACCGGGAAGGATTCCGTGGCGAGGGCGACTTCCGACTCATGTCCCAGCTTTACGAGGCAATTCGCGACCACGGTCCGGAGGGCGCCGCCGCGAAGCTCGTGGCCGAGTCGGTCTCCTCGCCCCGCCGCACGCCGCGTCCCTTCGTCTGGGTCGTGCGGAACGTCATGGTGTATGAAGAGCTTCGGTATCGGGCGAACCACAGCCTTCTCTCGCGATTGATCGACGCGCTCGACCACGCCGAGTTCAAGGAGCTCAAAGCACCGTTGCGCGAACAGTTCGAGCCGTCGGGGTTCGCGTTCGCCGTGTTCGAGCAAGCGGATCGCGAGGGCGTGGATCGGCTTCTGAACCTCATCGACTCCGCCACGTCGGTGGAGGAACATCGCAAAATCGGAATCCGACGGGCGATCTTCCGGAAGTACCCCACCATCCGAAAGCGCACCGACGAAGATGCGCTCTACGCGACGCTCGAGGCGCTGGAAGCGAAACGCGGAGAACTCGAACAACTCGTCAGGGTCGAGATTCCGGAGAATACGCAGGCGATTCGGATCGCCCGGGAGCATGGAGATCTTCGGGAGAACTTCGAGTACCACGCGGCCCGGCAAAAGCACGAAATCCTGACGGCCCGGGCGTCGCGACTCGAAGAAGAACTTCGCAAGGTGCGGGTGATCGATCCCTCCGCCGTGGACCCGGTCCGGGTCAGCCTCGGGACGCGCGTCGAACTCGCGGCGGTCGACGGAGGAGAGCCTCGCTTCGCGATCATCCTGGGACCGTGGGACTCCGACCCGGACCGAAGCGTCTTCTCCCACCGGTCGGAGGTTGCCAAGGGACTCCTCGGAGCGCGGGTGGACGACGCCGTGGAGATCGACGGCCAGGGTTACCGGGTGTCCGAAATCCGCGTATGGCGTAGCCCCGCCCCGTCACCCGACCTCTGAGAGGGCGTCACCGCCCCCATCAGATAGCGCTTCTCGCGGTTCGCAGAGTTCCTGCTATAGTCTTATGCGTCGACCGCCTCGGCGTATTTTTCCGTCTCAAGCGCCATTGGAAGGGCGCCGTCAAGCGGAAGGGAGGGGATGGAC
>JALGZO010000643.1 GCA_025774865.1 bacterium
GCTCGACGAGCATCACCCCGCCTTTCTCGACCTTCTCGATGAGGATCCAAAACGAGCGTTCGGGGATTTCTACGCATTCGCGCGCCGGATGTTCGAAGCATGTCCCCCGCGTTCCATTCGGATGGTTCATGAGGACCTGCGAGAAGATCTCATTCACGACATCATCGTACATTGCTGCGAGGACGACTTCCGCGTGCTTCGAACGTATCGCGATCAGGGGCGCCCATTCGTCGTGTGGTTCAATTTCCTGTCCAGGAACAAGATCATCGATTGGCTCAAGAAACAACGGGGCGCAGAAAAGGAGGAGGAGCGCGTCGACTTGGATAGCCAGTTCGAGCGCGTGCAGCCGGGTCAGAAGCTGCCGCCCGATCGCGATGTGGCTAGAAGGGCTCTTCTGCAGGCCACGGTGCGATCCATGGACGAGCTCGGGGAGAGGTGCCGGTTGCTGCTACTCAGCGCGGCCGAGGGGCTGAAGCCGAGAGAGATGGCCCGTTTTCTCGGGTCAGCGCCTGGAGACAACAAGAAGATCTCTGACGCTCTGCGGGAATGCCGCCGTCAGCTCCGATATCGGCTCAGACAGGCGGGGATCAACCCGGAGAGCGTGTCCATCTTCATGGAATCGCTGAAGAGGAAGGGTGCCCCATGAGCGAGGAGCTGGATGTTCCCGACGAGACACTGGACGCGATCGTGTCCGAAGCGCACGAGGGACGGACGAGAACGGATGAGGAGCCGACGGATGATGAGCTCATCCGGTACGCATCCGGCGATCTGGATCGGTCCAGGGCGAAGGAGATTCAAACCGCGCTCCTCCGCTCATCCGCGCTCCGACGGCGGACCGCCGACGTGGCACGCGTGGTCGAGGAGCTGAGTGATCCTGACACGTCGAGACGGTTCGATGAGTCTCGCGTACTGCACATCCCCGACTACCAAGACCTCGTCGAGACGGGCCAGTCCGACGCCGGGGGCGTGGAACGTGCGGTTGGGCGCACACCAACGACCCAGCAGGGATCGGGAGGCCGTAGGGTTTCACTCCTGATCGCGTTCCTCACTCCATTGCTGTTGCTCGGGTATCCCGCGTTCCGCTTCCTTTCGTCTCCCGGAGCCCGTGGGGCAGGAGCCGTAGTCCCTGTCACAACGGTCTCGTTGACCGCATCACTCCAGACTCGCCCGGTCGAGAAGACAATGACGGTGGTCCAGCTGAGCCGTGACGATGCGCTTCTCGAGGTTCTGATCTCCGTTGCCGCTCCCTCGCCGGCCACGCGGTACGACCTTCTCATTGCCGGTCCGGGAGAATTCCGCGAGGAGCACCCGGACTGGACCGAGTTCACGGACGCGGCGGAGGGCTCCCGTTTGCGGATCCTCCTTGACACCTCCAGCCTGCCACGCGGGATGCTGAGGATCGAGGTCACGCCGCGGCCGGCCGCCGGCTCACCCATTGCCGACAAGCAGATCTATTGGCTGACGGTCCTCGACCGGTGACCGGGGAGCCGGCACGATGGACCCACTGGGGTCTTCCGAGGACCGAATCCTTCGGGTTGCAACGGGCGCTTTACTTGTGAGAGCCTGTCTAGGCTCCTGAGCGGAGGAAAACCGTGACGCTCCGTTCGTTTCTTCGAGAATCATCCCTCGGGCTCGCCCTCCCGGCGGCACTGCTCTTGTCGGCACTCCCTGCCGTTTCCCAGGAGGACGCGACCGAGAGGACGCACGCCGACATTCTTCGTGACGCTCGCGAGCGGCTGATTGAGGCCGACTTCGATGGTGTTATCGGAGTTCTGCGACCCGCCATCGATACGCTCGTGGTGGACATCGAGAACCTGGTAACCGCGTATGACGTACTGATCGAGAACTTGCGTGTCTCGTATCTACTCCTCATCAACACCCACGTTCAAGCGAGTACCTATTACTACGACCGCAGGCAGTCGAACACATCGATTCTCTGGCGCGACAGCGCACGGGACGTCGTCGTCGAGTGCCTGCAGACACCTGGTCTCGGTGACACCGAGCCGGATCCCGAGAGTGATCCCCCGGGGATGATCGATCTGTTCGCCGAGGTACGCCGGGAGATATTCGGCGCCTTTCGCGTGACTTCACTGGATCCCCTGAATGCCGATGTCCTCGTGGGTAACGAGCACATGGGATCCGGTGACGCTGGGCTACCTCTGGAAAGGAGCAATCTACCGGTGGGCTCCCACCTCGTCGTCGTGCGGGCAGAGGGCTACGAAGACGAGACGGACGAGATCGTCGTCTCTCCCGGCGTCACGTTGGAGCGTACCTACGAGTTGTCAAAGAAGAAGGGAACCGGGTGGTGGCTGCTTCGAGGAGGCGCCGTGGCGGCCGGCGCCGTCGCCCTCGGCTACCTGATCCAGGGAGACGACACCTCCGGAGAACCTGCCCCCCTCCCCGAACCCCCGAATCCACCCGATTGACCCCGGCTGCCCTTCCACTCCACCGTCACCTTGAACGCGAGAAGATTCGATCCCAAAAGGATTGTCTGCCTCCCTTGTCGATCATCTCCGCCTGCACGAAGTGCATGAACGTCTCCGAAAACAGTCTCGCCCTGGACTCGTCGGATACCACGTACTTCTTCGTTTCCAGTTCCTCGAGTACGTGCTGGAGTGAAGCTGGTAGATGCCTCCTCCGGACCACATTCGCCACGACTTGCTGCTCGCGATCATCGAAGCTGTCCCAGATATACCGGTAGTGCGGCTTCGCTTCTTCATAGTACTGGTCGCGAATCCGGTCGAAGTCGGGTTCGCCGTTGGCGTGTGACTCCTCAATGCACTCGATGAAGTGGCTACAGGCAATCTGCAGGAACAGCGGAAACAAGCCGGAGAGCTCGCGCTGGATCCTCTCTACATAGGGAATGAGGTCATACCCGATTCGCTGCGCTGGGCCTGTGATCAGCGCCCGCGCCTCGTCCTCCTGGAAAGCCGAGAGTCGCATCGTCGAGAAGATGTTGAAGAACGGCGAGTCCGAGATTTCCTTGGTGTGACACAAGACCTGCAAATCCTTTGCGGACGAAGTGAGATACACCACGTCGTAGTGATTCGCCAGGAAACGGAGGAACGAGAAGAACTCCAGCGTGAAATTCGCGTTCGTGGTGATGACCTCGAATTCGTCGAAGAGAACGGCCAGGCGGAAGTCCGCTTGGTCGAGTCGCTGCAGCAGGTCCTTGATGCTGTTGAGGTCCGCTGCACCGTCCGGGATCTCCACGCGATCCCGGATTTCATAGCGTGCGAGCGCGATGAGCTTCTGAGCGAACCTCTCCAGTGTCATTTCCGTTTCTTCTTGGAGATCCATGAAGACCATGATCATGGAATCGGGTCTTTCCAGGTGCGTCTCCCGATTCTGTTTCATGTAGACGTAGTTCAGCAGCGACGACTTTCCGATTCGTCTGTCACCCACGATGGACATCGATCCGGGAGGGGTCGCATTCAGGCGCGCATAGATCCGCCTCACTTCTCGAGTGCGTCCGATGAAGTCTTGGCGCCGTTTGATCATGAGCCGGTTGAGATAGGGATTGCGCGAGCCGCTACTGGAACGCTGGGTAACCAGCTGAGGCGGGGCGGGGCGTCGCGAGGTCGTCAGTCCGACAAATTCCGACAGCCGCATGCCGACGTCCGCCAAGTCCGAGACTCGATGCTGCGGATCTCGGCACAAACAAGCCATGATGAGCTCCGTGAGCGTCTCCGGGATCTCGGGAACATACGTCGACAGTGGTGGAGGCGTCCGGGTCGTGATGTTGTAGATGATCGATGTGGGGTGCTCGGCCACGAATGGATTCGATCCAGCAATCGCCTCGTACGCAATTACCCCGAACGAGAAGACATCCGACGCGAGGGTGGCCCCATGTCCCTCGATGACTTCGGGAGCCACGTAAAGAATCGTTCCGGCCAGGTAGTTCTGCTGGCTCCGTGTCGCGATGGCGTCGACGACGCTCGCCAGACCCAAGTCAAGGACCTTGGCCGTCCCGTCGGCCTTCACCATCACGTTGTTCGTCGAAAGATCACGGTGGACAATTCCAGCCGAGTGGATCGCCGCCAAGCCGTAAGCCACTTGCGACATGACATCCACTGCCGTCGCAACTGAGAGCTGGTCACCGCGCAGAAGCCGGCGCAGCGTTCGCCCCTCCACCAGCTCCATCACGATGTACGGCTGCTCGTTGTACTCTCCCAGTCGATAGATCTGGACTACGTTGGTGTGGTTCACCGAAGCCAAGCTTCGGCCTTCGTTCATGAAACGCCGGTGGTTCTTCTCCTCGAGAGCATTACGGTGGAGCATCTTCAGCGCTACCGTACGGCCCAAAGTCGTGTCGGTGCAGCGGTACACCACACCGAAGGAACCTTCGCCGATGACTTCGTCGACGCGGTACTCGTTATCGATGACTTCGCCTAGCATCGCCGCTGTAGCATCCTCTACTCCGTCAGGGTCGTGTCCCTTCGCGAGATCGTGCCTTCGGTGAAGTTGTATTCTGTCACTCGACCCGAAGGAACTGCGACGGTCGTATCGATGGTCGCACCACCAGGAAGGACGACGGATATCTCATGAAGTCCTGGCGCGAGCGGGTGCGGCCCTGAGTTGTACCTATCCCTGCTGACCAGCTCGCCATCAACGTAGACGCTCGCGATCTGAACGCCCTTGGCGACGAAGACTCCCTGCGGGACGCGGAGCATCCTGAAGTGTACCGACGTGTTATCCAGGACCGTCAGCACCGTGTCAACGGGCACGTGCCCGTCGAGTGTGACCACGATCCGGTGTTGATCCTCGGTCATCGAAATCGTTGACGGCGCACGCTCTGCGAGAACCACTCCGTCGACGGCGATCGCCGCCCCGCTGGGGCTCGTCGATAGCGTGACTGTGAATTCCCTTCGCTCCAATTGGAACACCGCCGTCACGGTCGTATCGGAGATGACGCGAACGCGTCGCTCCTCGCTGTGAAAACCGTCCGAGGATACGACGATCGATGGCGGGGTCGTCAC
>JALGZO010000644.1 GCA_025774865.1 bacterium
GGGGAGGACGCCTTCCGGACGTCCACGGGCGTCCACGCCGCCGCGATCCTGAAGGCACGTCGCAAGGGCTCCGACGATCTCGCGGATCGGGTCTACTCGGGCGTGCCGGCCAGCCTGGTCGGGCTCGGGCAAAAGATCGAGGTCGGCTTCATGAGCGGGCGTTCGAACGTCATCTGCTGGCTCGAGGCGCGCGGGCTCGAGGTCGACGACGAGCGGGTCGACGCCATCCTCGAAGTGGCAAAGGGATCCGCGGCCATCCTCACCGACGACGAGATCGACGCCATCCTTCGAAAGATCGGGGCCCCGAAGAAGACCCGCTAACCCACCGGTTCTCCGCTTGACAAGGTCGTCGATCTAGCGGCACGCTGGAATCCGGAGCAAATTCCACCACTTTTCGGTCCGGAGGCGAGCGTGGCGGTGAATCCGGGCTCGGAGCGGCCAGGAAATATGGGCGGGAACGGCGCGACGATCCGGATCTTCACGTTCTCCTGCGTGGCCTGGCTCCTCCTTCGCTTTCTGCCCGGCACGAGCGTGCCGTCGCCGGGCGTCGCGTCGACCGTCTCCGTCGTCCGCGCCTCGCCGTCACCCGTGTCCGGACGCTACGAGATCTCCGGGCTCCCCGACGCCGCGGACGATCCGTCGGGGCTCTTTCGCGCCCCCGAGATTGTCGGAGCGCTCGCCCGCCTCGATGGACGGGTCGAGGGTGCGAACGAGCAGCTGGCTCTGGGCGCTCGCGAAGTGGCGGGTCGGATCGAGACGTTCCCCGACCGTGGCGTGACCGGGATCCGGATCTCGGGCGCGCTCGTGCCGTTCCACGAACGGGACGGCGATCGACTGGCGCGCGCCCGCCGCGAGGCCACCGAACGACCCTGGGTGTCGCTCGAGACGGTGCGGGAGATCGTCGACAGTCGTCTTTCGGAGCCGGACGAGGGGTTGCTCGTGGAGGACGTGGCCCAACGGCGGGAGCTGACGCGCCTTCTGCGGAATACCGAGGGCTCCCTGCAAGACCGGGCGACCTCCGTTGGGTGGGCCCTCGACGAATTCCGTCGCGAGGCGCTCGACGCCGCCGCCCGGGCGCAGGGTCCCTTCCGTCGGCACGGGACGGGGCGGATCCTCGAGCTCGTGCTCGCCGCCTGGCTGGGAACGACGCTCCGCGAAGCGCTGCGGCGCCGTCGGGCCGCGGTGCCCCCCGAGCTGTCCCTGACGTTCGCTCCGGTCCTCGCGGCCGCGGTCGTCCTGATGTTGGAGGGTTCCGCCGTCCTTCCGGTGGATCCGGTGCGAGGTCTCTCGCTGGCGTTCCTTCCGCTGTCGTTCCTGCTGGGGTTCGCGTGCTCCGCGATCCTGCTCGTGGCGTCGCGGCTCGAGCGAGTGATCGGGACGGAGGATCCCGGCCCAGCGGAGCTGGCTCCCAATCCACCGCATCCCGCCCGGCCGCGCCCTACCCGGCCGCGCCCCACCCCGCCGCCTCTCCCCCGCGCCGGCGAGGTCCTCGAGCAACGACCCGACGCACCCCCCGAGGAGTCGCGGCGCCCCCGGTCCGAGCGCGAGGCTCCGGACACCCGCCCCACGGACTCCCCCCGCGAGCCGCGTCCGGGCTTCTTCCCGAAGAGAAGGGTTGACCGCCCGCGGTGAGGCGTCAGCCCGACCGATCGCAGAGGCAACGTGAATCGACCGGCGTGCCGTCCGGCAGGAACGCGCCCGCGCGCCGGTGGATGGCGGCTCTCGTCGACTCCAGCGCTCCCGCGACCTCGGAGCCGGAAACTCCCGGCCCCGGGATCACGAAGACGCGCGCGGCGCGGGTGCGGGCCGCGGCCCGCCGCCAGGCCGCGACGGATTCGGGACCATCGTTCACACCGGGCACGACGGGAAGCTCCAGTCCGATCCCGACCTGTGATTCCCGGCCGAGGGCGGCGATCCCCTCCACATGCCGCTCGAACGCCTCGGCCCGCCGGACGGGATCGAGCTCATCGGATCGGTCGACCTGCGCCGGTACCCAGGCCACGATCTGATCCGCCTCGGACGCGTCACGCCGCACTACCCGGTCGCTGAGGAGCGCCCCGTCGGTGAGCACGATCGCCGGCGCGTGCATCGCGGCGCGGATCTTCCGCAGAATCGAACCCACCCCCCCGTGGCGGAGCGGATCTCCGGGTCCTCCGAGCACGATCGCGTCGACGGAGGCTCCACGATCGAGCTCGGAAAGGATCACGCGGGCGGCGGCGTCAGGCACACTGAAGTGGGCTCGACCGGGCGGCGATCCGGACAGCGCGACACAGTAACGGCAGCGTCGACCGGGCCCCGCGCCCGGCGCGATCTCCACGAACAGGACGCGGCCGAATCGGAGCGACTCGAATACGCCATGGAATACCGGATGGAATGCCACTCGAGCGACCTCGCGGACGGGAAGCGGGGGCATTTTGGGTGGAGTCGGTTCGGGTGTAAAGACTAGCCTGGAGGCAGGAGGCACCATGTTCGCTTGGATCGTTCCGCTGGCCGTTCTCGCCACGGTTCCGCCGGCCCGGGACCAGTTCCCCCAGGAAGCTCCTTCGCACACCCTCCTGGTGGTCAGCGCGGCGAGCGGGAACATCGTACGGGCGGACGACGCGGAGGCTTGCGAGAGTCAGTACTTCCCCGCCGGCGAGGCGATCCGAGCGCTCGCTGCGCTCACCGCGCTCGAGGATGCGGTTTTCGATCCTGAAGAGACCTTCGACTGTGACTCCACGTGTTGGGCGAACGGCCACCACGGTTCGTCGACGCTCGCCGACGCCCTCGCGATGTCCTGCGACACCTACTTCCTCCATCTCGACACGATCGTCCCGAGAGCTTCACTCGAGGAGCAAGCGGCCGCCGCCGGCTTCGACGTGAAGCCGGAGACTCCGCCCGAGATGTGGGGAGCGACGGCGCGTAACTGGGTCGAACTCTGGTCCACGCTCTCGGGTGGCGCGCCGGGTCGCCGTGCCGGCTCGGCCTCGACGTTCCTCGCGGCGGGCGGCCTCGCCGTATCGTCGCCGCGCGGATCCGCTCACACCCTGCAGCACCCCACGACACGGACGCGCGCACTCACGGGCGCGTCCGAGGAGGGCGCCTGGGTCAGCGGGACGTTTCGGGCGAACGGACGGTCGTGGATCTTCGCGCTTTTCGCGCGCGGCGGGACCACCCCGCTCGCCACGTCGCGAGCGGCCTTCCTCCTGCACGAAACGCTTCGCATCTACCGAAGATCGACGCACGAGCGCGGCGGGGCGCCGCCGCCGCCACTCGACGAGCGTTAGCCGCCTCGCCGGTCATCGGCGAGCCAGGCTCCGATGATCGGGCGCTCGAAGCCAGCCGAGCCGATCGAGCTCTTCGTGAAGCAGCCGTGCCGTCAGGGCGTGTCCGGCCGCGTTCCAGTGCCGGTCGGCTTCGTAGTAAAGGCGAGAACCCTCGGAGGTCGCCTGCCGCATCGGTTCCAGGAGATCGAGGTACGGCACGTCCAGCCGCTGGAGCAGTTCGACCACCTCGCGTTGGGCGTGGTCGCGGTCGAACGCGTCATCCGCAAGCCCCCATCCCTTCCGGTAACGGGCCCACGATTCGTCGTCCACCTGATAGCGGGCCGGGATGACCATCACCGCGTATCTCGTCCCGCGAAGTCGCGCCCACGTCGCGATCTCTTCGATCGAGCGCGCGGCCGCGGGCCACGTGACCTCGCGGATGGGACCAACCCACTCCGCCAGCCCCATCGGATCGAGAGGCTGGCTGCGCTCGGCGAGCGGCGTCCGGCGGTAGAGCCCGTAGAGGCGCTCGCGCAGAAACGCGTACAGGTGCGAGTGCGTTCGGAGGTAGAGACGTGCGCGCACGTGACGCGCTTCCCCCCCCGCGACCATCCGCCCCTTTTCGATGCGAGGTTCTTCGAGGAACGAGCTCGGCCGAACGTCGAGGAGATCGTTGCCGACATAGAGCGCGTGGACGAGGACATCTGGATCCCACGCAGCCTGCCTCGCCCGCAAGAGGCGCTCGGTCCGAAGCGGGCCGTACCCACCCACGCCGCCGTTGCGGACCTCCCACCCCCCCGGTGCGACGCCGGCGAGACGTGTCTCCAGCACTTGCGGAAACGTGTCTTCCGCGTCCACGCCGACCCCGAACGTGAACGAGTCCCCGACGACGAGGATCCTCGAGGCAGACGGATCTTCGGGAGAGGACTCGACCGGGACGCGGTAGCCCTCCGAGTCGGTCCGGATATCGACCCGGTACTCGGGAACGCGGACGTAATTCCGGTAGTCCGATTGCAGGCGGTACCCCGCATCCGGGTCCGGGCGGAACATTCCGATCGTCACGTGGGACCGTTGCGGCCAAAACCAGCGCAACAGGAGCTCACCACTGCCGGCCGCGAATGTCAGCCCGAGAAGAATCGCGACCGCGTCGAGGGCGGTCCGAGCGAAGGATCGCTGCACGTGGCCTACCGGAGGAGAACGCCCTTGACCGAGCGCTCGAACCCGGGAGCGGTCAGTCGCAGGAAGTAGATCCCCGGCGTGGCGCGCCGGCCGGCCTCGTCACGGCCGTCCCACGTGACCCGGAATTCCCCGGCCGAGACGACCCGGTGGACCAGGGTACGGACGAGCCGGCCGCGAACATCGTGGACGTCGACGCGAACGGCGGCGGGCTCCCGAACGACGTAACGAACCGACGTGGACCGGCGGAAGGGATTCGGAGACATCGGCCCGAGGTCCCAGCTCTGGGGCGCGGGACGACCCTCCTTCGGGACGGAGAGAACGGGAGCAGGACCGTCCGGGGCAAGCTCGGTTGTCTCCATCGCTGGGAAGAAACCTCCGTTCGCGGCGATGGCGTAACCCTGGGGGCCGACGGGTACGTCGGGACCACGAACCCGAACCGTCCATACCCCGGGCGTCGGCGCCGCGACGATCACGCGCTCCACGTTGTTCAGCGGATCGGCGCTGCCGCCCGTGCGCGAAATGCCGCTCACGATATCGAATTCG
>JALGZO010000645.1 GCA_025774865.1 bacterium
CGCTCCGATGTCGAGCGCGTGCTCCGAGCGTACTCGGAACGTGGCCATCCGCTGGCCCGGGTATACCCGAGCCGCTTCCGGCGCACCGACGGCGGTCGACTCGGGTTCGTGATGCGGGTCGGCGAGGGACCGCGCTCGAAGATCGAGTCGGTGCGCGTCTTCGGCAACACGCAGACGAACGAGAACGTCGTCGCTCGGATCGCCGGAGTGAAGGCGGGGGACGTATGGGACGTCCGGCGCATCGAAGGGATGTCGTCGCGACTCCGGCGCGAAGGCCTCTTCACGAGCGTGAGCGACCCTCGCGTGGTGAGCGGTTCCCGCGACAACTTGATCGGGGTGGAGATCGAAGTGGAGGAAGGGCCATCGAACTCGGTGTTCGGCGTGCTCGGCTACACGCCGGTGTCGGGGGGCGGTGGCGAGCTCGTCGGAATCGTGGATCTGCGCTTCCGAAACATTCTCGGCACGGCGAGGAAGGCATCGCTCCGGTTCGAACGTCAGGCGGCCGATGTCCAGGATCTCGCGTTCCGGTTCCGGGAGCCATGGCTCCTGGGAACGCCGATCTCGCTGGTGGGCGGCGCGGCGCAGGCCCTTCGGGACACGCTGTACTCCCGAACCGACCTCGACCTCGCGATCAGCGTCCCGGTGGGGGATCGATCCACGGCGAGCCTCGCGTGGGAACGCCGGGACACCACGTTCGACGATGTCGCCGGGAACCCGACGGACGAGACCGCGACCGGCGGTTCGGTGGCGTTCGCGGTGGACGTGCGCGATCGATTGGTGAACCCGAGAGAGGGGTGGGCGGCGGGACTCCTGGTCGGAGTGCGGCAGACCGAAGCAGGGGAAACGCGTACCCGGGGCGAGGCCGATGCTCACGTTCTCCTGCCGTTCGGGCGGCGTTGGCTCCTGTCCGAGGAGGGCGGGTTCCGAGGGGCGTGGACCACCTTCGACCAGGTGCCCAGCTACGAGCAGTACTACCTCGGCGGCACGAATACCGTCCGCGGTTATGCCGAAGAGCAGTTCCCCGGCGACAGGGTATGGTGGATCCGATCGGAGTTGCGCTATCGTCTGTCTCTCCGGTCGCGCGCGTACGGGTTCGGAGACGTCGGCGGCTGGGCCATTCGCGTCCCGGGGTCGGACGGCTCGGAGACCACGCTAGAGGACGTGATTCCCGGCGCCGGTGTAGGGATGTCGCTGGAGACGCGGGGGTCGGGAATCGTGCGGTTCGAGCTCGCTCTCGGGCGCGGCGACGCATTCTCCGAGGCGAAGGTCCACGTGGGTCTCGAGCAGGAGTTCTGATGGCGCAAGAGGTCGAGATCAAGATCCGAGTGGACGACGCGGAGGAGGCTGTCGCGAGAATCGAGGGGCTGGGCGCACCGCTCGTGCGGGAGCGCCACTTCGAGGACAATTACCTCTTCGATCTGGAGGGGGATCCGCTCTTGCGGCAGGGCAAGCTCCTTCGCGTTCGGGTCGTCGACGGACGGGGGGTCGTCACCGTCAAGACACCGGCGCCGAAGGTCGTGGGCTCCCGCTTCAAGGTCCGGCGTGAGATCGAGACGGAGGTCGCCGACGCGGACGCCCTGGTCGAGGCGCTCGTGGCAGTCGGGTTCGCGTCCCGCTGGCGGTATCAGAAGTACCGGCGCGTGTGGCGTCTCGGCGAGTCGCGGATCTTCCTCGACGAGATCCCGTGGGGCGCGTGGCTCGAGATCGAAGGGGATCCGGACGGTATCGACGAGATCGCGGGCTGCCTCGGCTACGGAGCCGATCGGCGTACTCGAGACACCTACCGCGGGATCCACGAGCGCCAGTGCGCCGAGCGGGCCATACCGGTCGGCGACATGGTATTCGAGGCGGGAGTCCCCGAGTGACGAAGGCGAAGAAGTCGGCCGGCGCGGCGGAGCGCCGGCGGTGCGTCGAGCTTGCCGACGAGATCCGACGCCATGACCGCCTCTACCACGTGGAAGCGCGACCGGAGATCTCCGACTACGAGTACGACCGGCTCGTGAAGGAGCTGGAGGCGCTGGAGGCCGCTTTCCCGGAGCTCCGGGCCCCCGACTCGCCGACGCAACGGATCGGCGGGGCGCCGCTCGATGGTTTCGACACGGTTACGCACGCGGTTCCGATGCGGTCGCTCGCGAATACTTATGACGAGGGCGAGGTGCGGGAGTTCGACCGTCGCGTACGCGAAGGGCTGACCGGGGAGTCGTTTCGTTACCACGTGGAGCTCAAGTTCGACGGTGTCGCGGTGTCCCTCCGCTACCGTGACGGTGTGCTCGAGCGCGGCGCCACCCGCGGCGACGGCAGCGTGGGCGACGACATCACCGCGAACCTCAAGACGATCCGAACACTGCCGCTGCGCGTCCGCGAGAATCGACCGTTCGAAGTGCGCGGAGAGGTGTACATGCTGCGCTCCGACTTCGACGACCTGAACGCGAGACGACGTGACGAGGGCCTCGAGACGTACGCGAATCCCCGGAACACGACGGCCGGAACGCTCAAGCAGCTGGATCCGAAAGTGGTCGCCGGTCGTCGGCTCCGCCTGTTCGCCTACCAGGTGGTCGACCCGGGCGAGCTCGGATTCGACACGCACTCCGGGTCGATGAACTGGCTCGAGAGCCTCGGCCTTCCGGTGAGCGGAGACCGCGAAGTGTTCGACGACGTCGACGGTGCCCTCGCATGGGTCGAGAGCTGGCAGGAGAAGCGCCGGGGGCTCGCGTACGACACGGACGGCATGGTCATCAAGGTGGACTCGATCATTCAGCAAGAGCGTCTCGGGGCGACATCGAAGGCACCGCGTTGGGCGATCGCGTACAAATTCCCGGCCGCCGGCGAACCGACGCGCCTCGAGGACATCAAGGTCCAGATCGGGCGTACGGGCACCGCCACGCCGGTTGCGGTTCTCGCGCCGGTCGTCGTGGCCGGATCCACCGTCAGCCGCGCGACACTCCACAACCTCGACGAGATCCGCCGCAAGGACATCCGGGTCGGGGATACGGTGTTCGTCGAGAAGGGCGGAGACGTCATCCCCAAGATCACCGGCGTCGTCCTCGAGAAGCGCCCGAAGGGATCCCGGCGGTGGCGCTTCCCGAAAAGGTGTCCCGTCTGTGACACGGAACTCGTTCGAGACGAGGACGAGGTCGCGCACCGATGCGTCAACGTCGCGTGTCCCGCCCAGATCGAGGGACGCATCGAGCATTTCGCGGCGCGCGGCGCGATGGACATCGAGGGACTCGGGACGAAGCTCATCGCCCAGCTCGTGGGCAAGGGTCACGTGCACGACGTCGGGGATCTCTACTTCCTGGATTTCGAAGACGTGCTGGCGCTCGAACGCATGGGTGAGCTGTCCACGAAGAACCTGTTCGAGGGGCTCACGGAATCGAAGGCACGCCCCTTTCATCGCGTGCTGCACGCCGTCGGGATCCGTCACGTGGGGGCTCACGTCGCGCGCGTGCTGGCGAACGCCGTGGGGTCGTTGGACGCTCTGGAAGCGGCGACGTGCGAGAGCCTCACGGAGATCCACGAGATCGGCCAAACGGTGGCGGCGTCGATCGTGGATTTCCTGCATCGCGACGAGTCGCGGGGCATGTTCGACAAGCTGCGCCGAGCCGGCCTCCAGATGGTCGAAGAGCGAGGAGAGGGCCGGCGACTCCTCGAGGGCCTCACGTTCGTCTTGACCGGCACGCTCGCGAACCGCACGCGCACCCAGGCCGGGGACCTGCTCCGGGAACGCGGCGCGCGCGTCGCCGGCAGCGTGAGCAAGAGCACCGACTACGTCGTCGCCGGGGAGGCGGCCGGGTCCAAGCGCCGGAAGGCGGAGAAGCTCGAGATTCCCATTCTGGACGAAGAGGGCTTCGAGCGTCTTCTTCGCGAGGGACCCTAACCCTCTCAGTCGTAGGGGTTTTCCTCGATGCTCTCCCCGGCGCCGCCGTGTACACTTCCCACCGGGGGGAATCGGCCGAGACCAAGGCCCGATGGCAGGATCGGTCCCCCAGGCTCCACACCCCCACCTCTGGTCTGGGAACATCCGCGCCGGCCACCCTTCCACCCCCCGGGAAGGGAAGAGAAGTGACCGAGGATCCTGAGAAGACTCGGGCGGAGTCCCGGCTCGCCGACCCCTCGTTGCACTTGACCGGGCAAGCGGTGGATCGATACGAAGTCGGCGAGCGGCTCGGCGCCGGCGGTATGGGCGAGGTCTACCGGGCGTGGGACCCGCTCCTCAAACGGACCGTCGCCCTCAAGCGTCTCTCCATGCCGAACGTCGGTGATGCCCAAAGCCGCGAACGGCTCCTGCACGAGGCGCGGGCCCTCTCTTCGCTCAGTCACCCCGCGATTGCGTCGGTGTACGACGTCGTGGACTCCCACGATCAGCTCTTCATCGTCGAGGAGTTCGTGGCCGGCACCTCGTTGCGCCAGCGGCTGGAGGGTCCGGTTGATCTCGACATGTTCTTTCCCGTCGCGGAGGGGTGTCTGTCGGCGCTCGAGGAGGCGGAACGGCAGGGCATCGTCCACTGCGACATCAAACCCGAGAATATCGTGCTCACCGAGGAAGGTGATCCGAAGATCCTCGACTTCGGGTTGGCCCGCCGTGCCGTGCCGGAGACCGGAGAGACGACGGTGGCGACGCGCACGATGTCCGTTTCGTCGGAGCTGCACGGGGGGACGACGAGCTACATGGCCCCCGAGGCGCTCGTCCAGGCGCGGGCCGACTCGAAGTCGGACATCTGGTCTCTGGGTGTCGTCTTCTACGAGATGCTGGCGGGCCGGCACCCGTTCCGCCGGGAATCGGCGACCGCCACCGCGACGAGCATCCTGACGGAGCACCCGGACGAGCCGAGCAAGGTCCGATCCGGAGTACCGGCGCAGCTCAACAATGTCGTGATGAACATGCTCGTCAAGGAGCCGCAGGATCGGGCGGGTTCCGCCACCGATCTGCTTTCGGCCGTGCGGGGTCGCACGCGTCGCGGTTGTGGTGGCGCTCGTGGCCTGGGCGATCCGGGAGTGGCCGCCGGTCGCCGTCGCGCCGGGGCCGCCGGTCTACCTGGCGGTGGAGCCCTTCGAGAATCTCACGGCCGATCCGCGCGTCGACTACCTCGCGGAGGGTCTGGCGGAGGTGGTGGGGGAGCGGGTCGCGGAAGTCGAGCGCCTGTACGTCCTCCATCCCGATTCGGTCCTCTTCCATGTGGCCGCGACGCTCCGGGGCAGCATTCAGCTCGCCGTCGACCGACTGCGCGTGAAC
>JALGZO010000646.1 GCA_025774865.1 bacterium
GGTGGAGACCGGCTGACTCTCGGGCGCGAGGGTAGGGGAGAAGCCTGCCGCGCTTCAAGCGAAGCCCAGAGGTCGTTCGCTAAAGGTCGTACAGCTCGCCGTACTTCCGGTTCACGTAGGCGACGAAGGCCCGGGGCGAGGGTTTCTGGCCGGACGCGCGGCGCACGAGCTCCGCGGCCGAGAACGTCCGCCCCGGCCGGTGCACGTTCTTGATGAGCCAATTTCGCAACGGGGTCAGGTTTCCCTTCCCGATTTGGTCGCCGAGGTCGGGAATGGCCTTCTTCGCCTTGTCGAAGAGCTGCGCCGAGTAGAGGTTGCCGAGCGAATACGTGGGGAAGTATCCGAAGAGCCCCATCGCCCAGTGGATGTCCTGGAGCACGCCCTCGGAGTCCCGACGCGGCGTGACTCCCAGGAGCTCCTGCATCTTCCCGTTCCAGACGGCGGGCAGGTCCTTCGTCTTGATCGTTCCGTCCAGGAGGCCCTTCTCGATCTCGTAGCGGAGAATGACGTGGAGGTTGTACGTCACCTCGTCCGCCTCGACGCGGATGAACGACGGTGTGACCTCGTTGATCGCGAAGTGGAAGTCAGCGAGCTTCACACCCTTCAGCTGGGTCGGGAAGACGCGGCGGAGCTTCGGCAAGAAGTGCCGCCAGAACGGTTGGCTGCGACCGACGATGTTCTCCCACATCCGAGATTGCGACTCGTGGATGCCGAGCGAGACGGCATGTCCGATCGGCGTCCTCACGAGCTTCGGGTCGAGGCCCTGTTCGTAGAGACCGTGCCCCGCTTCGTGAATGACACCGAACAGGCACGATCGCAGGTCGTTCTCGTGGATGCGGGTGGTGAGGCGCACGTCGCCGCGGTCGAATCCCGAGCAGAACGGGTGCGTCGACAGGTCGATGCGACCGCGGGCGAAGTCGAATCCCATCGCCTCGACGACCATTCGACCGAACGCCATTTGACCGTCCGCGGGGTACTTCTGGGTGAGGATGCGCCGGTTCGGCCGACGCTTCGATGCCCTGACCTTCCGCACCAAGGGGATCGTCGCTTCTCTGACCTCGCCGAGGAGCGGATCGAGCTCTTTCACGGTGGCGTCCGGCTCGAACACGTCGAGGAGCGCGTCGTAGGGGAGATGCCGGTAGCCGACCGCGTCGGCCACGCGCCGCTTCAGCCGCACGAGCTCGTGGAGCTGGTTCGCGAATTCGCGCCAGCGGTTCGTCCGGCGTGCGTTCTTCCAGGCGTCCAGTCCGCGGCTCTCGGCGCGGGCGACCTCTTGCACGAGCGCAGCCGGAATCTTCGATGCGCGCTGGTGCTCGCGCTTTGCCTCGCGCACCATCGCCTGCTCCTTGAGGGAGAGGCGGCGGGTCTTGTTCGCTTCGTGCAGCGCGGTCTTGAAGGCGGGGGAGACGATTTTCTCGTGCGCCACCCCGGCCAGGGTCGCGAGATGGTTACCGCGTGCGGGCGATCCACCCTCTGGAAGGTTGACTTCCTGATCCCACTCGAGCACGGCGGTGGCCCGGGTGAGATCTTCGAACTCGCTCCAGCGAGCGACGAGCTTCTTGATGGTGGGGTTCACGGGCCTTCCTCGGGTTGGAATCGAATGGATCGGGCGCATTCTAACTCAGAAGTGAGAGTCCCGTCACGACGCTGAGAGCGAACGCGAGCGCGGTCGCAGCCATGAGCAAGAGGGCCAAGATCGTCGTCCGAGGGCCGGTGGGCCGGCCAAGGCTCCCGCGGTACAGCGTCGCGGCGATCCAGCCGCCCACGAAACCGCCGACGTGCGCGTAGTTGTCGACCCCCGGCAGCAGAAATCCCATGATTCCCAGGATGATCGCCCACTGCCAGATCTGTCGGGTCAGAAGGGACGCCCCGATGACGCGCCCGTACACGATGAGCGCGGCGAAAAGACCGAAGATCGAGCCCGACGCCCCCACGGAACCCGGGCTCGGCACGAGGTCCGAGATGAAGAATCCGAAGGCCCCCGCGAATGTCCAGATGACGAAGAACCGCGCCGCCCCGAAGGCGCGCTGGACTTCCGGAGCGACGTTCCGGATCCAGAGCACGTTGAACGCGATGTGAAGAATGCTTCCGTGCAGGTAGATCGCGGAGAGCAGCGTCCAGTACCGGCCGAACCGGAGGTCGAGCGGTTGGGTCGAGCCGAGAAGGAACAGGGCCTTCGAGCTGGGCGAAAGGAGTCCGAGAATCGAAGCGGAGCCGCGGAAGATCGCTCGCGGGTCGATCGCGAGCGCGAGCACATACAAGATGATGCAGACGATCGGGATCACCCGAACGGGATCCAGGTCTCCGAGCATCCGCGTGACCGCCGGTCCGTACCCGAACATCCCCGGCCGGGCGGCACCGCAGTGTGGGCACCGGGGAGCCGCGACCGAGATGAGCTTGCGGCAGCTCGGGCAGAGCATGGAGCCTTCGGTCTGGCGCTGCATGGACCCTCCGTGACCGGTCGGCGGCGCCGACCCGAGGCCTTAGTTAAGTGCAGGAGAGCGGGAGGCGCAACCCTTGTGCGCCCGGGCCGCGAAGTCTATCCTCGCGCGTCCCTGAGGCTCCGGAGCGAGAGAGGTCTGCCGTGCGGAAAGAGTCGAAGAAGTTTCTCGTTCGGCTTTTGAACGAGCCGGCCCCCAGCAACTTCGAGGCGCCTGCCCAGCGCATCTGGCGTGAGCACGTGGAGCCGTACGTCGATCGGGTCGAGGTGGACGTTTACGGCAACCACACTGCCGTCCTCGAGGGCACGGACGACATCTCGTTGATGGTCGTGGGGCACTCCGACGAGATCGGGCTCATCGTCCGGCGCATCGACCAAGACGGGATGATCTGGTTCGGCAAGATCGGCGGCGTCGATCCTGCGGTCCTGGGCGGCACGCGCGTGCGGGTCCTCGCGAAGCACGGTGAAGTTCCGGGCGTGATCGGGATGCCGGCGATCCATCTCCTGCCGCGGGGAGAAACCGGGAAGAAGCCGAAGCTCACCGACCTCTACATCGACATCGGCGCGAAGAACCACAAAGACGCCGAGAAACAAGTGTCGGTCGGGGATCCGGTCGTGTTCGGCGAGGACTTCCGAGATCTGGCGGGCGGCTTCGCGACCCATCGGGCCTTCGACAATCGGATGGGCTGCTTCGTCGTGGCGGAGATGCTGCAGCAACTGTCCCGCAAGAAGACGCGCGCCACCGTCTACGGCGTGTCGTCGGTGCAGGAGGAGACGGGCGTGTGGGGCGCGGGTCTCGTCGCGGACCGCTACATGCCGACGCTCGCGATCGCAGTGGACGTCACCCACGACACATCGACGCCGGGGATCTCGAAGACCGCCCAGGCGGACGTCAAGTGCGGACTCGGACCGGTTCTGTCGAGGGGGATTCGCGGCAGCCGCGTTGTGGGAGAGCTCCTCGAGAAGACGGCGCGAGCCGCAAAGATCCCGGTCCAGATCGAGATCGACGAAGGAAACACCTGGACGGACGCCGATCCGATCTCGTCGAGACGAACGGGAATCCCCGTTTCGAACGTATCGGTTGCGTGTCGCTACATGCACACGCCGTGCGAGGTCGTTCACCTCGATGATCTCGCGAAGGCAGCGAACCTTCTGACGCGGTTCGCCGAGCGCCTGTCGGACCGGGTGGACCTGGTTCCGCGATGAACCGGCCCTCGCGGTTCGGCGAGCGATTCGCGGCGGCGGCGCTCGGCATTGCGGCCGCGGCGGGCTGTGCTTCCGAGCCGAAACCGCCGGACGCGCCCGCCGTCGAATCCGAGTTCTGGTCGGAGCGCGAGAGCACCTACCGTGGCGATCCTCGCGGCCCGTTCACGGCGATCCGCGCCCAGTATCTGGCGCTCGGTGACTCCGTGAGCCTGTTCGCGAGCGAGGACTCGGTGAGCGCGGTACCGGGCGGGACGGTCGCCGTCACGGTGCGCTACGAGGACAACTGGGGCTTCACGATCCGACCCGTCGCGGGGTGGGAGCCACCGACGCTCGACGGCGAGCCGCTCGACGGCTCCTACCAGACCGGAGACGGCGCCGGCGTTCGTCTCGGGCGATACCTTCTTTCCTTCGGGGAGCTGGCGCCAAACCTCGGCCGCGTTCTCGTCTACGATCCGCATCTCCTCGAGACGCGGTTCCATGGATTCCCAGTGTTTCCCGAGAGCGACGACCTGCGCCTCGAGGCCAAGGTGACTCCCGCTGGTCGCGACACGGTGACTCTCGGCACGACCCGGGGCCTCGAGAAGGAGTACGTACGCGTGGCGTTCCTCGACTTCGAGGTGGGCGGCACGCCGTGTCGGCTGACCGGTTTCCTGCCGCCGCACAAGAAGCTCGAGCCGCTGTTCGTGCCGTTCCAGGACGAGACCTCGGGCGGGGAGTCGTACGGGGTGGGGCGCTATTTGCGAGTGGAGCAGTCGCCGACTCCGGGGCCTGTGGTCATCGACTTCAATCGGGCGACGAATCCCTGGTGCGCCTACTCACCCTTCTACAACTGCGTGCTTCCGCCGGAAGAGAATCGGCTCGCGGTCGCGATCCGGGCGGGGGAGAGGACGCCGGAAGGGCACTGACGCGCCGGGCGGGTCATTCCAGCGCGCGCTGCGCCGCCGCGATCCATACCCGGATCCTTCGCTCGCGCGGCCACCACCCCGGCTCGTCGAGCTCACGCAAAGCGGCCAGGAGCGCGTCCGCTTCCCGGGCGGCGAGCTCCTCCGTCGACCGTACCCCGGCGAGATCGAGCCGACGCGCGTTCTCGGTGCCGATCCCCCGGAGCAGTACCAGTCGCGCCTGCCCGCCGAGCCGCTGGATCGCCTGCGTGCTGCTCTCGCCCGGAATGTAGAACTCGCCAGCCTCCGCCATCTCGAGCACGCCTCGGATGTCGCCCTTCCCTTGGTCGCGCGCGTACTCGACGATTCCGTCCGGGATGTTCGGGATGTTCTCGGTTCGCGGCGCGAACGAGTCGATCGTG
>JALGZO010000647.1 GCA_025774865.1 bacterium
CGGCTCGGATGACACCGACGGAATGGGTGCGATCGACAACGTGACGATCACGCTCCCGAGGAGTGGCGGCGGAACGATCCTCATCGAGGACGACTTCGAGTCCGGCGACTTCGCGGGGATCACCACGACCGGCGGCGGATCGGCGACGTGGACGCCCGGCGGCCTCGAGGGCAACACCTTCGAGAGCTGGCACATGCTCTTCGACCCGCTCTATCCGAACGTTGGCAACACCTGCACGTTCTCGGACGACTGGATGTGGTCCGCGAAGGACCAGGCCGGGTTCCCGGCCGGCGGGGTGGCCAACGGATTCCGGATGTACCTGGTGTCTCCGGCGTTTGCGACCGACGGATGGACGGGCGGCGTCGCGCAGTTCACCCAGTACCTCTGCATGCCGGGCAAGAAAGAGGACTACATCAATACGCACGCCCGGTTCTACGACACAGGCACGTCCACGTGGTCGCTCTGGAACGACTTCGACGGGTTCATCACCTTCGAAGGTTGCGAGTTCTGGAACGTCAACGATGCCGAAAACCTGACGCCGTACTTGGGCGCGGCGGTGGAGTCGCTCCAGGTCGCCTGGGAGGCGCTTGATGTCTCCCGCGAGGGCGACAACTCCTGGGGCAAGCACGGAAGCGTGCAGTACTTCGTCGACAACGTCTCCTTCGGAAGCTTCGACGGAACGGCCTCGGTGTTCACGGCTCGTGTGATCGACATCTACGCCGACACGTTCTCGCGCGTGGATCCCTCGCACACTCCGTTCCTCGGGAATTCTTCTCAGGGATTGTGGCCGACGACGGAATTCACTCCGGACGATTCACTCACCGTCGCGATCACGGACATCGACGGGCTGAGCGATGCGGTGACCACCCCGGCGAACGTGTCTATCTGGTTCCGGCACGACAGCGCCACCGGTCCGACGGTCGCGGACCAGACCTGGACAAGCTGGGCGTCCAAGCCCATGGACCTTTCGATTCCCGACCAGTTCAACCCCGGTTGGGGCGACTACCGGATGGTCTTCGGTCAAGACGATGGCGGCCCAGAGGACGGCACGGGTGCGGCCGATGGCTTCATCTGGCTTCCCGGAACCACCGTCCAGTACTACGTGGAGGTCGAGGACGACGCGAACAACTTCGCTGTCTGGCCGGCGACCGCGGATGATGCTCCTCCGGTCTACTTCGAGTGGTCCGTCCTTCCGTTCTTCGTGAAGACCGATGGGACCAAGGGACCGTTCGACGGTACGGGTACGGCGGCCGTTCACCTCCTTCTCGTCGACGATTTCACGCGGAACCTCCTGGATTTCGAGCGTTCCACGGGATACGTGGCGACGGGTGGTGCCGGCAACGGCAACTTCACCGATCCCGTGTTCGATCAGCCGGAAGACATGGTCGAGCGTGCGCTCGCCATGCTCTATGGCGGACACGAGGGGACGCTGCCGGACGGTACGTTCGATCCGGATCTGTACGATCCGCACTGGGACAAGTACGACGGCTCGAGCGTCCAAACGGAGCCGCGGGGGAGAGCCTCCGGTGCAGATATCGGCGCCTACGGGGATGACCTCGGAAACCCGCGCTACGACGCCATCATCTGGTTGCACGGGACGTTCGACCTGTATTCGTACGCGGACACTTCCCGGCTCGAGCTTCAGAACTACCTCGATCGTGGCGGGAAGCTCCTGTCCATGGGCGACGACGTGGCGTTCCACCTGGATGCTCAGGGGAACAACGCCGACTCCACCATCGGGTTCATCCAGAACTACCTGGGTTGTGATCTGAACTCGTCGGCTGACGACGAGACGGATGATCGGACCCTGAGCTCGGTGGGAGTGGGCGGCACGTACATGGACGGCATCAACCTCGGACTCTACGGGGAGTGCCCGACCCGTCGCTCGTTCGACCGGGGGCAGCTTTCCAACCCCGCCGGCGGCACCAACGTGGTCCTGATGACCTACGAGGGTGGCAGCAGCAACGACAACGGAACGGCATCGGTGATCGCTTGCCGACGGAACGCCATGCCGCAGGGTGTCGTGGTCCATTCGGGCTACGACATCTCGGCGTACCTGAGCGACGACGCCCGGGCGTGCTACATGGACGCCGTGTTCACGGCGCCGATCGCGAGCTTCGGATTCGGCCTGCCCGCCACCTCCTACGGCAACTGCACCAAGTCCGGTGTGGATGCTCCGGTGCTGGGACGGTTCGGATACGATCTCGCTCGCGCAACGCCGAACCCGTTCCATACCACGACGTCCATCAAGTTCAGCGTTCCGAGTCGGACGCACGTCTCGATCGAGGTCTACAACATCCTCGGCCAGAAGGTGCGCACGCTCGTGAACGAGGATCTGGACGCGAACTCGTACGTCCGCGACTGGGACGGCCGTTCCGACAACGGAGCGAAAGTCTCCAGCGGGATCTACTTCTACAAGATGGTCGCCGACAACTTCAGCAAGACCCAGAAGACGGTTCTGCTGAAGTAACCACCGGTATCGACCATCGGGTCGAAGCGGGGCCGGTCCTTCGGGACCGGCCCCTTTTTCTTGGCGCCGACGATCCCGGATCGTTGTGCTACCGTCCGCGCCATGGACGAGCGGCAGCTCCTCGAGGAGGCGGTTCGGATCGCCCGGGACGCCGGCGAGCTCTTGAAGGAGCACCGGACGCGGCCGGTGGAGGTTCGCCACAAGGGCGCGGTCGATCTCGTGACGCAGGCCGACCAGGCCTCGGAGGATTTGATCCTCTCGTCCATCCGGCGTCGATTCCCGGATCACGGGATCCTGGCGGAGGAGAGCGGTGACGCCGCTCGGGGGGAGCGCGGCGGCTACCAGTGGGTCGTCGATCCCCTCGACGGGACCACGAATTTCGCGCACGGGCTCCCGATCTGGAGCGTCTCGATCGGGATCCTCCGGGGCGGGGAGCCTCGCTGTGCCGTGGTGCTCGATCCGACTCGCGACGAGTGCTTCACGGCCCTCCGGGGGGCCGGGGCCCGCTGCAACGGGGAGCCGATCCGGGTCTCGGCGACGGAGGACCTGGAACAAGCGCTTCTCGTCACGGGTTTCCCCTACGACATCCGTACGAGCCCCGAGAACAACCTCGATTACTTCGAGAGATTCATGAAGAGGTCACGGGCGGTCCGGCGGCTGGGGAGCGCCGCGATCGATCTGGCCTACGTCGCGTGCGGCCGATTCGACGGCTTCTGGGAGCTGAAGCTGGCCCCCTGGGATGTGGCCGCGGGCTGGCTTCTCGTCGAGGAGGCGGGCGGGGAAGTGACCCGGTTCGGCGGGGAGGCGTTCGAGCTGCACGCCCGCGACATCGTGGCCGGCGGCGGCCGAATCGCGGCTTCGATCCGAGAGGTCCTGAGGGGCGCCTGAGGGCCTGGAGAGGGGGTGCGTTGACGATCGCCGTTGCACGTTGCTAGATTTGTTCTGGGGTCGTCACAAAGCGGTGCGGCGATCCGCAGTTCTGAGTAGGCCCCACGCCACCCTCAAGGGAATCATGTCGAGACGCTTCCAGGCCGTTCGGCTCACTATTCTGCTGCTTCCGGCTCTGCTCGCGTCGTCGGCGCCCGCCCAATTCGGCAAGAACAAGGTCCAGTACAAGAGCTTCGAATGGCATACGATCCAGACGGACCACTTCGACATCTACTACTACGAGGGCGAGGAGGAATCGGCCTTCCATGCGGCTCGGATGGCCGAGCGGGGGTATCGTCGGCTCTCCACGATCCTGAACCATGAGATCCCCGAACGCGTCCCCGTCATCGTCTACGCGTCCCACACCGACTTCCAGCAGACCAACATCTCCCCGGGGCTCATTCCCGAGGGGGTCGGCGGAATCACCGAGTACTCGAAGCGGCGGGTCTTCCTGCCCTTTACGGGCTCCTACGGCGAGTTCGACCACGTTCTCACGCACGAGCTCGTCCACGCCTTCCAGGTGGACATCCTGTTCGGGGTCACCGTGGACACCAACCCCTTCTCGTTCCAGCCGCCGCTCTGGTTCATGGAGGGGATGGCCGAGTACCTGTCCATCGGCGGCGTCGATCCCAATACGGAGATGTGGCTCCGCTGGTCGGCGCTGGAAGGGCAGCTGGTGCCCCTGCACTACATGTCGCGGATTTACGACATCCGGGTCTACCGGATCGGGCAGGCCGTTTTCGCCTTCCTCGGCGAGATGTACGGCGACGAGAAGATCGGCGAGCTCCTCCGCAAGACCGTCGCGCTCCGGTCGCTGAACCTCGCGTTCGAGCGGACGCTCGGCATGGACCTGGAGACTCTGGACGAGGAGTGGGAGGACTACGTCCGTCGGAAGTACTACCCGCAGATCGTCCACTTGAATCGGCCGGAACGCCACGGCCGCCGGCTTCTCAAGAAGAAGGGCTTCAACGGGATCCACCTCGCGCCGGCCCTGTCGCCGGACGGCAGCCGCGTCGTCTACATCCGGGACGCACGCTTCTCGAAGGACATCGTCATGGCGTCGGCCATCGACGGGAAGATCCTGGGCAAGCTCGTCGAGGGAGAACGCTCCGGGGACTTCGAGTCGCTGCGCTACTTCTACACGTCGATCGGCTGGTCACCCGACGGAACCAGGATCGCCTTCCCGTCCAAGAAGGGCGGGGAGGACGTGCTCAACGTCCTGGATGTGGAGAAGCGGAAGGTCCTTCAGACGCTGGGCTTCGATTTCGACGCTCTCTACTCGCCCTGCTTCCACCCGAACGGGCGCCAGATCGTGTTTTCGGGGATCCGCGGGGGGAAGTCGGACTTGTTCCTGCTTGAGCTGCAGACTGGCGAGCTCACCCAGGTCACGGACGACCCGCACCTGGCGCGGGACCCCCAGTGGTCTCCAGACGGGCGGCGAATCGCGTTCGTCACCGATCGCGGTCCCGACACGGATCTCGAGAACCTCATCTTCGGGAAACCGAAGATCGCGCTGCTGGACGTTGAGACGGGAGCAATCACACTGCTGCCGGGGCAGGTGGGGAAGAACATCACCCCGCAGTGGGGCCCCGACGGCGACCACATCGCATTCGTGTCCGACCGCGACGGTATCTCGAACCTCTACGTTCAGAATCTGAACAACCGCCGCCTCTATCGCTTGACGAACCTCATCACGGGAGTGACGGGGATCATCGAGTCGAGCCCACCCTTCTCGTGGGCCCGCGACGGTTCCCGACTCGTGTTCACGACCTTCATGGGAGACGGCTGGGAGCTCTACGAGATCGACGACCCGCTCTCCAAGATGGTCGAGGTGGAGATGCCGGAGCCGATCGAGCAGATTGCGCAACGAGAGCGCGAGACGCTGGCGCCGTGGAGTCTCCCGGACCGGACGAGCGAGGACGTGATCCTCGCCACGAACGGCTCTGGTCAGGGCCACGCCACGACCGCCACGAACGGGTCACCGCTCGATTCGTCGGCGGAAGAGAAACCGACCCGGATCGCGGATCTCCTGGCGCCGTCGTCGCCGTCACTCACGATTGCGGGTCCGGGTCCGCTGGACCCGACCCCGTCGGTATCGGGGGAGGCGGACGGCGCGCCTTTCGCCCCGGAGCAGACCCAGCTGACTCTCTCTCAGGTCATGGCGGAGACCACGTACGATCTTCCCGAACGGGCGAGTCTGGAGTCGCAACCCTACCGGCTGAAGTGGGCGCCGGATTTCATCGGGGCGGCCCCGTTCTTCGCGTCCAACGTCGGATTCGCGGGTTCGGCTCAGATCGCGATTTCGGACATCCTGTCGAACCACGTCATCCACATCGGGGCGTCCGTCTACGGCTCGCTCTCGGACGCCGACCTCTTCTTGGGGTACACGAATCTCAAGCACCGGACGAACTGGGGAGTCTCCGCCTTCCAGTTCCGAAACGACTTCGGCATCTTCGCTGCTCAGGACCGCATCGGGTACCAGAGTCAGATCTACCGCGGCGTTCAGGGGATCGTGTCCCGTCCGTTCTCGAAGTTCAGCCGGATCGAACTGGCTGGCTACGGAGTCGCCGTCTCGCGGTCGGTGTTCGAGCAGAGCCACGTCGCCTTCGGCGCGCCCCAGCAGATCGACGCGGACATGCTGTACTACGCGGGGCCAGAGATCGCGCTCGTGACGGACAACGTGATCTACAGTTACTATGGCCCGGTGTACGGTCGCCGCGCGCGGATCTCGACCGCCCAAGCCTTCGGTGACGTTCAGTACAACACGACGATCGGGGACTACCGGCAATACTTCCCGCTCGGCAGCAGCGCCGTGTTCGCGCTCCGGCTCCTCGGCGGCGTGAGCCGGGGGAACACGCCGCAGATCTTCCGCATCGGCGGACCAGAGACGATTCGGGGGTTGAGCTACGGC
>JALGZO010000648.1 GCA_025774865.1 bacterium
GCCGACACGAAGTTGACCGGTTTGGTTCCCGGTCCGAGCACGAGGATCTTACCCTTCTTGACGAACATGGGCAGCGACGTCTGGAGCCAGGTCTCCATGAACGCGGCGCCGCGCACGATCGTGTAGGGGAGCCCGCTCGATTTCAGATACTCCTCCATCTCGTATTTGATCTGGAAGAAGTCGAGTGGTACGTCGGAGAGTCCGTGGGCCGACACGTACACGAAGCGGGCGACTCCAGCAGCCGCGGCGGCGTCGATCAGGTCGCGATGCCCCTGGCGGTCCACCGTCTTCGGAGCGTTCGCCCCCCGCCCGAGGGCGGCGTGCGCGGAGGCGATCACACATTGAGCTCCGTCGCAGGCCGGCCGCAGGGAGTCCGCGTCCCTCAGGTCGCCGCGCACGACCTCGGCTCCGAGAGCGGTGAGATCCTCCGCGGAGGCAGGATCCCGCGTCATCGCGCGAACCCGGCGACCCTGCTCGAGCAGGAGCTTCACCGCGGGACGTCCCACCTTGCTCGTCGCCCCGACGATCAGGACCGGACCGTCGGCGGTCGCATCAGAAGCGATAGGTCACCTCTTCCGCTTACTCGCCACTGGGGGAAGTCAAACGGACTCTAACCGGATCGAGCCTGATCATTGCAATCAGTTTCTCCTGAGAGGAGACCCTCGAGTCGCCAACCGATCGTGCCCTCGATTGGTTTGTCGTGGCAACTCGGTTAGACTGGGCCGCATCGAAGGAATCACCGATGGCTGATCCCACGATTCGAGCTGAGCGGGCCGAGAAAGCCAAGTCGATCTTCGAAGCGATCGTCGAGCTGGATCGAAACGAACGCGAGCACGCCCTTTCAAACAGCTGTGGAGAAGACCAGGATCTGCGGCGCTTCGTCGAAAAGCTCCTCGACAACCACGACGAGGTCGAGTCCTTCCTGGAGCGTCCTGCCGCGGCGGCGGTCGAGACGGTCGCATCGGACGGAGATGCAACCCGCTTGTCCGACGACACCTCGCCGGGGACGGGCGACGACTGCATCGGCCGGGTCATTTCGCACTATCGAATCGAGAGACGGCTGGGGGCGGGCGGCATGGGCGAGGTCTACCTCGCGCGCGACCAGGCGCTCGGTCGGCCGGCGGCGCTGAAGCTCCTTCCCCCCGGCTTCCAGACCTCGATCCGCGATCGACTGTTACGCGAGGCGTGGGCGAGCGCCAAGGTCCAGCACCCGGCGATCGCGACGTTCTACGAGGCGGGCCGCTCCGAGGGAGTGGACTTCATAGCGATGGAGTACGTTCCGGGTCGAACACTCCGAGAGCACATGAAAGACGGGCCCGTCGTGGTGGAGCAAGCCACCAAGATCATCGGGGGCGTTCTCGAGGCGCTCGTGCACGCTCACTTCTCCGGCATCCTCCACCGAGACATCAAGCCGGAGAACATCATGATCACCGAGCAGGGTGCAGCCAAGCTCCTCGATTTCGGTCTGGCGAGGGGTGTCTTGATGGAGGGTTCGGAGGGGGATGACTCGGATGCCGCCGAAGAGGAGGGTCCGATTGCCACCGATGACATCGACGATTCCGCGACGTCGCTCGGCAACGACAGGGAGACTCGGCTTTCGCTCCAGAGTGATACGCCCGACGCGGTCATCGGTCTCGCGGGAGTGGAGAATCTCACGCGGGCCGGGGCGATCATGGGGACGCCCGGGTACATGGCACCGGAGCAGCTTCGCGGGGAACCGGCCGACGAGCGCGCCGATGTGTTTGCGGTCGGGGCCGTGCTCTACGAGATGCTCGCGGGGAAGCGCACGTTTCCCGGCAAGTCGATGCACGAGAGGTTCCGCTCGATCCTGAATCACGACCCCGATCCGCTCTCGGGCTCGGGTGTCTCGACGGAGCTGAGCGAGGTCGTGGCTCGCGCCCTCGCGAAGAGCCGACCCGACCGTTTCCCGTCGGCCTCGACATTCCTGAAGGAGCTCCGGCGAGTGAGCGATCACGAGGTCGCGGCCACCGGTATGAGCGTCGCCGCCATCGACTTCGAAAACCGTTCCGGCGACGAGGACAAGGCCTGGCTCGAGGGCGAGCTTCCCGACACTCTCGGTTCGGGCCTCGTGCGCATCCCCGGTGTGCGCGCCGTTCCCCGCGCGAGGATCGCGAAGATGATCCCGCGGGATCAGAGTCTCAGCGAAGTCGAGATCGGACTCCGTCTCGGCTGCAGCTCGGTTCTCAGCGGCGGCTTCGAAATCGAGGGCTCGACGATCTCCGCCAAGATCCGACTGACGGACGTCGCGACCGGCGAGGTCCTCGAGGACACACTCTCCGGACCACTGGAGGAGATCTTCACTCTTCGCGATCAGTTCGTCGCGGTGGTCGCGGCGCAGCTCGACGTCGAGCCCCCGAGGCTCGGCGATGCCACTCCGAAGCTCGAGGCCTACGAGTGCTACGGACGAGCGCGTCGGATCGGGGGGACCGCGGAGCGAGCCGCCATGGAGCAGGCCGTCGAACTGCTGGAGCGCGCGGTGAGTCTCGAACCCGGCTACGCTCGCGCGCTCGCGGCATTGGCGAACACGTGCGCGATGCGTTATCACTTCACCAGCGATTCCAAGACGCTCGAGAAGGCCATCGACTACGGGAGAAGGAGCGTCGCGGCCGACTTCTCTTTGGCGGAGGCGCACCTCTGGCTGGGCTATGCGCTCTACCACGTGGGAGAGAACCTGGAGAGCCTTCGGGAGCTACGAGAAGCGATGCGCCTGGACCCGACGAGTTTCTTGCCTGCCTACTTCGCCGCCAGCCCGCTGCTGTTCTTCACGAGTCACGACGAACTCCTGGATCTGTTCGAAGAGGCCGGTGGGGAGACGCCGGACGATATCCACGTGTGGCGCCGACACGAAGTCGTCGAGCAGTACCAGCGAGCTGCGCAACTGAATCCGATGTTCGCCTGGGCCTGGGCCGGACTCGGCGGGGGGCACCTCGAGCTCGGCCACTTCGACGAGGCTGTGACCTGCTTGACGAAGGCCGTTGAGCTGGAACCGACTTCCATACCGCCCATCGCGGGCGTCGAGGGATACCTCGGCGAGTGTCTCCGGCGACGCGGAGACCACGCCGCGGCTCGCGAGCACTTCGTCGCCGGTCTCGAGAAACTCGAGAAGTCCGATCACATGTATCGCGACACCTGGCGCGGCCTCTTTCTCTGCGGACTCGGCCGCAACGCGCTTCACCTGGGCGACCAGCCAGCGGCTCAGGCCGCGTTCAATCAAGCGAACCTCCACTTGCGCGGCCGCCCGGCTCGGTGCGGGGGTCGCGTGCTCATCCAGGCGCTCTCCGGAATGACCCGGGCGGGCGGCGGCGCGGAGCCCTTCGAGGAGGCCTTGCGCCTCCACGAGGGGCGTGAGGGCTTCGACTTCACGCAGGTCTGGGGCTGCACCGAAGACGTGGATCTCCTCGAGCTTTCGAGGGCCGCCGATACCCTGGACCGGACCGAGCTCGCCGGTGAGCTGTTCCAGAGGGCGCTCGATTGGGGTTCCGGGGAAGCGCGGCACGAACTCTCTCGCCAGCCGGCCGAGCGGGAGTGACATGGGGCGCAACGCCGATGGAGAAGTCACCCGCATCCTCGAGGCCATCGGCCAGGGTGATCCCCGCGCCTCGGCCGACCTGATGCCTCTCGTCTACGCCGAGCTACGCAAGCTCGCCCACTCGATGATGAAGAGGGCGGCGGCCCCCCGGCTTCGGTCGGGGCGCCGCATGTTCTACCGGATCAGCTGGATCTTCCGCTCCGACTGCACCGACGGCGTCGTGAGCCGCGCGAAGTAGACGCCCGCGGAGACTCGTGAACCATCTTCGTTCCGCCCGTCCCAGTGCACGACTCCCGGTGCCTCTGCCGCTCGTCCCGACCAGATCGCGCGTACGAGCGTCCCTCGGACGTCGTAGATCTTGACCGAGACCGGCGTGTCCGGCGCCGAGCCGACGGCCAACTCGAGCGTCGCGGCCCCCCGGGTGGGATTCGGCGAGACCGTGAGCCCGTATTCGCCGGAAGCCGCCGTGATCTCCGGCGCTGCCGTGCCCACGCAGCTCGTTTGCCGGAACACGGCGTACCCCACGCACAGCCCCATGAACATGTCCTGGCACCCGTCGCGGTCAACGTCGAGGAACGCCATGTCGTGCGGCCGCACGTGGATGTTCTGATCCGGGAACGCGATGTTGCCGCCGAATTCCTCGGTACGCGGCGAATTCGGCCCGAGCGACTGGATGTCGAAGTTCACCGTGCCGTCGGGGTTGACCCCCGTGTTGATACAGGTCTGGTCCTGTGGGTCCTGAACGACATACATGTCCACGAGGTTGTCGTTCGTCAGGTGGCCGGTGAGGAACATGTACTCCTGGATCGTCGGGATCTCTTGATACGGCAGAGTGTCGAAGTCTCCGGTGTCGTCGTTGAAGAGAATGAACACGCCGAGGCTGTTCCACGGCGGCACGTCGAAGAGCGTGGAGATCTTGATGATGTCGTTGAACGTGTCGTTGTTGATGTCGACGATCTGCGCGCCCGTTCCGAACGCCACGTTCGCGTACTGGCCGAGTCGCGTCGTCGACTCGTCCGTGAAGAACCCGCTGCCTCCGTTGATCAGCAGGACGTCGACCTTCGCACTACCCCCCGGATTGTAGTTCGAGAAGTAGACGTCCAGATCGCGGTCCCCGTCGACGTCGCCGGCGACGACGGCGCAGAACAAGGGCCCCGGTCCCGGGTTCTGACCCGTGGGCTCGAGAAACGGAATGCGGCCCGGCTCCCGGACGAACCCCTGCCAAGGGTCGCCCCCCAGATTCCGGTAGAACTGGGGCTGCTGGTGGAACGTGTTCGCGATGACGATGTCCGGCCACGAATCTCCGGTGAGGTCCGCTCCGGTGAAATCCGCGGCGACGACGTCGCGGGCGTCGGCGGGATTCGTCGCGAAGTCGGACGCGTACGTCGTCGTT
>JALGZO010000649.1 GCA_025774865.1 bacterium
TCGACGACGGATCTCATCTGATCGAATCCCTCGCGATCATCGAGTATCTGGAAGAGCAGCACCCGGACCCGCCCATGATCGGATGCAGCGCAATCGAGCGGGCACGGGTGCGGGAGCTCGAGCGAATCGCGGAGCTGGGGGTGCTCCTCCCCGTGGCCCGCATCATCCACTCGACGAACTCGCCGCTGGGCCTTCGACCGGTTCCGGAAATGGCTGAGTTCTTTCGGGGGGTGCTCCCCAACGCGCTGCGCGTCCTGGATCACCGTCTGGAGGACGGCCGTTCTTTCGTGGCAGGTGAGCGCCCGACGGCCGCGGACTGCACGCTTCAAGCGGCCTTCCAGTTCGCCCGCTTTGGAAACGTGGAGATCGACCCCGCGTTCTCGAACCTGGCCCGTTGGGACCGGGCGTACCGGGAGCGACCCGGTATCCGGGACGTTCTTTCCCTGTAGGATCGAACACCGTCCGCGAAGGAATCCGGCCGACCCACCACAGCCGGACCGAATGCTCGACGAGGAGACGGAGAACTCACGGCGCCGAACGTTCCTTCACGAGTTCTACGATGATCACATCCGACACTTTCGAGATGATCGAGACCATCACGAGGGAGGCGCTGGAGGCACACCCCGTGTGGACCCACTACGAGAAGCCGGAGGACCGCGACGCCATCCTGGGCTGGGGCGTTCCGGTGAAGGTTCTCGACGATGAAGTCGCGCGGTACGAGTTCTGCGGACCGCAGCCGCTCTACCCCGTGCTCCAGCTCGACCCCCTTCCGCGGAAGAGGCACCTGATCGTCTCCGCGACCTTCGACGCTGCCTGTGGGATCGCGCTGCCGGGGTACGTGCTCGAGCCCCACGCCTTCGGCCTCTTCGCCGGCGAACGGGAGTTCTGCTTCAACCGCAATCTCGTCGATCTCTCGGCACGGGCGGCCGCCAGGCTGGAATCGGCGCTCGCCGAGAAGCCGGACCGCCTGTATCCCCTGCGCTTCACCGCCGGCCTTCGGACCCACGACGGGCGAGCGATCGAGGGCACGATCGAACGTTTCTGGTGATCTGACGAGGGAACGCTTCCGGTGTGAGAGAGCGCGAATCGCCGCAGGGCGGAAGCGCCCTACGCTTCGTCCGGCTACGAACGGCGTTCTCTCGCCACGGGCCGGTCGTCGGCGATTTCCAGGCTCTCGAGGCTCTTGCCCTCGGCCAGGGCTGCCTCCACCCAGCTGGGGCGTTTTCCCTTCCCGGACCACGTCTCCGCGGGGTTCTCCGGGTTCCCGTACCTCGGTCCCGCGCCCTCGATCAGGCCTCCACGCCTGCGCACCAGTCTCCTCGCGTCCTGGCGCCGCTTGACGATCTCGCGCTCCGCCTGCCTGACCATCAGCTCGAGCTGCCGGTCCGTGAACAGCGAGAAATCAAATTCTTTCATCGAGAGCGCCTCGCAACGCGGAGGAATTCGACCGTTCCAGCTCTTCTTCTCGATCACCCGGAGATCGAACGTGTGATGGAGATCACAATCCCGCCCGATCGCTCCGGCGTGTCGTGGTCGTTCGGCCCCGACTGCGAGAGATCGCGAGCCAACTGCGCACGCGCTTGACCAACGCTCGGGCTCCATGCACCCTTTCCCGCCGAGCGACGGGCGCGTGAATAGAGGAGACGCATGTTCATCGCAATGAATCGATTTCGGATCGCGCCGGGTCGCGAAGAGATCTTCGAACAGATCTGGCGGCAACGCGAGTCGTACCTGGACGAGGTTCCCGGCTTCCGCGAGTTTCACCTCCTGCGGGGCCCCAGCGACGAAGAAGCCACTCTCTACGCCTCCCACTCCGTCTGGGAATCTCGAAAGGCCTTCGAAGCGTGGACCGAGTCGGAGAGCTTCCGCAAGTCGCACGCCCAGGCCCGCACTCCGACGGGAACCACCCTCGGACATCCACGCTTCGAGGGCTTCGAGATCGTTCTGTGAGCGGGCTGCGCATCGGAACGCCACAGCAGTTCCGGTGGCTCGACGGAATCGTCAAGACATTGCTCGTTCTGAACCTGCTCGATGCCATCTTCACCCTCGTGTGGGTCCGGGCCGGCCTCGCGCGTGAAGCCAACGTTCTGATGCGAAACCTCGTGAACGAGCATGCGGTCCTCTTCGTCGTCGCGAAGCTGGGCCTCGTTTCCTTGGGATCTCTGGTTCTCTGGCAAAGACGCGCTCACGCCGGAGCCGTCGTCGCGATCTTCGTGGTCTTCCTCGTCTACTACTTCATCCTGCTCTATCACCTTCAGTACTCGAGCCTCCTGGTGCGCAATCTCATCGCGGACTAGAAACCCCTGAGAGCTACCTCGGCTGCTCGAAGGGGGTTCGGCCTTGCTGGAAGTCCGTGTGATTACGTGCGGCCACTGGTTGCCCGCGCGAGGCGCGGTTACTCTTGGCGCTTCGAACCACCGCCCAGGAGCCGAGGAAGACGAACATGCGATTCACCTACGCCGAGTCGATGTGCGATCCCAGCCATTACCTTCCCCTGGCGATCGCGGCCGAGCAGGCGGGATGGACGTCCTTCACCGTCCCGGACAGCATCTGCTACCCCGAGGTGTCCGACAGCAAGTACCCTTACACTCCGGACGGGAACCGTGAGTTCCTCGACGGCAGGCCCTTCATCGAGCCATTCTCCCTGATTCCGGCGATGGGCGCGGTGACGGAGCGGCTGCGCTTCACGACCTTCGTGGTCAAGCTCCCGATCCGCCTGCCCGTTCTCGTCGCAAAATCCGCGGCCTCGGTCGCCGTCCTCACCGGAAATCGGTTCGGCTTCGGGGTCGGACTCAGCCCGTGGCCGGAGGACTTCGCGGTCTGCGGCCAGGACTGGAAGTCGCGCGGCAAGCGCATGGACGAGATGATCGAGATCGTCCGCGGCCTCTTGACCGGCGACTACTTCGAATTCCACGGAGAGCATTACGACATCGATAGCATCAAGATCTGTCCGGCTCCGACGGAGCCGATCCCCATCCTCGTCGGCGGGCACGCGGAGCCCGCACTGCGACGGGCGGCGCGAATCGGGGACGGCTGGATGCACGCCGGAAGCGATCAGGAATCGCTGGAGCGCTTGCTCGCCCGGATCGACGAGCTCCGGAAGGAGTACGGGCGCGACGGAGAGCCCTTCGAGATCCACGTCATCTCCCTGGATGGTTACACCATCGACGGAGTACGCCGCCTCGAGGATCTCGGCGTGACCGACGCGATCGTGGGCTTCCGCAACGCCTACGAGCCGGATACGCAGGCGCTGGAACAGAAGATCGATGCCCTGCGTCAGTTTGCCGACAACGTGATCGCGAAGCTGTGACCCTCGACCGCGGCCGTCTTCCGATCGTCGGAGTCATGGGATCCGGCACCAAGAGTCACCCCGAGCGCGCAGAACCCCTCGGTCGCTGGCTCGCCGGCGAAGGCGTCCACCTCCTGACGGGAGGCGGAGGCGGTGTGATGAGCGCGGTGAGCGAGGCGTTCTGCCGGGTTCCCGAACGCCGGGGTCTCGTCATCGGCGTGCTCCGGGGAGGTGAGCGCGCGCTCGAGTCGGCGTCGCCGGCCGCGGCCCGACCGGGCTATCCGAACCCATGGGTCGAAATCCCGATCTCGACCCACCTGCCGCTCTCCGGGCGCCGCGGCCTCGAGCCGCTCTCGCGCAACCACATCAACGTGCTGAGCTCCACGGTTGTGGTCGCGCTGCCCGGCGGCGCCGGAACTGCCAGCGAGGTCGCGCTCGCCCTTCGTTATCGCCGCCCCGTCATCGCCTATCTCGACGATCCGAGTCAGATCGACGGACTCCCCGCCGAGGCCGCCGTCGAGAGCGACTTCGAAGCGATCCGGGCCTTCGTGCGGGCGCACATCGGCCGGTAACCCGCGCCGGTCTTCCGATGTGAGAGACGAGTTGGGGAGAGCCGATCCCTGCTCGTCTGCGTCGAGAACGCGAACCGGAGCCAGATGGCCGAGGCCTTCGCCACGTGCTCGGCGGTCCCGGCGTCGAAGCTCTCCTTGCAGGCCAGGTCACACCCGGCCGCGGGACTCCCCGATGACGATGGCCCGACCCATGAGGTGCGCGATGCGCAGCGGCTCGGGGAGCTGCGCCTTGCCCACGGTGGCACGAACCATCCGGGCGGCCGAAGCCACATCGGCGCCCGCGTGGGCGACGTAGAGGCCATCGGAGATCCGGGACGCGCGCGGCGAGCGCTCGACGATGGCGATGCGCTCCTCGAATCCCGCTGCCCGGAGAGCGTCGACCAGCTGGGCGTTCGTCGGCCGGCGGCGGGTGACGACGAGGATCGGCCGCTCGGCGCGCCGCGCCAGCTCCTCGATGTCGACGACTCCGAGACCCGCGATCGTGATCCCGCCGAGAACGATGCCCTGGAGAGACGCGTAGGAGCGCAGGCCGGTCACCCACTCGAAGAGGAACTCCGTCGCGAGATCCCCGTCGACGGGGAACTCGCCGACGGCCACGCTCTCCACCAGATCGGCGCTCTCCATCATCACGCCGATGATGGGAACGGGTCTGCTCTGCCCCTTCTCGAAGGGGGCGTCGTCGACGCCGAACACGTGGGGGCGGAACGTACTCATGCCAGGTCCGGGTCCCGGACGAACATCGCCGATTGATCGCCGAAGTATACGAGCGCGTCGTCCTGCCAGAAACGGAACTCGAAGCGCAGCACCACGCGGCGGGCGCCCGCCCGGGCGCGTTTCTCGCGTGACTCGAGGTGCAGCGGAGGGCCGATGAGCGCCAGCTTCTTGAAGTCTGCACGGTGGATGCGATTGCCAAAACCCGTCCAGCCCTCGTCCCAGCGACACCCGTGAAAGAACCAGGCGTGCATGCAGCCGAGGCTTCCGGTGGCCATCAGCAGCTCGGCGGCCGAGACGTGGGCGGGGTGGTTCGGGCCGGTCCGCTGCTGTGCCACGAACGGGAGCCCCCGCGT
>JALGZO010000650.1 GCA_025774865.1 bacterium
AACGGACCGCACTACAACACGTGGCCCGACGCCGCCTCGACCCCGTTCCGCGGCGAGAAGAACACGAACTGGGAAGGCGGCTGGCGCGTGCCCGCCGCGGTGCGGTGGCCCGGCCAGATCGAGGCCGGCTCCATCTCCAACGAGATCATGCACCACATGGACTGGCTGCCGACGTTCCTGGCGATCGCCGGCGACGACGGAATCAAGGACAAGCTCAAGAAGGGTGGCCACCAGGCGATCGGTCGGAGCTACAAGGTTCACCTCGATGGCTACAACTTCGTGCCGCACCTCACGGGGCAGGAAGAGACCGGACCACGCAACGAGATCTTTTACTTCTCGGACGACGGCGATCTCACGGCGCTGCGCTACCGGGATTGGAAGCTCATCTTCATGGAGCAGCGGGCCGAGGCGACGTTCCAGGCGTGGATGGAGCCCTTCGTCCCACTTCGGCTCCCGCTCTTGTTCAACCTGCGGCGCGATCCGTACGAGCGGGCGCAAATCACGTCGAATACGTACTTCGACTGGATGCTCGATCGCGTTTATCTGATGGTTCCGGCCCAGACCTACGTGGGGAATTTCCTGCAGACCTTCGCGGAGTATCCGCCGCGCCAGAAGGCCGCGAGCTTCAGCCTCGATCAGGTGATGGAGAAGCTGCACGAAGGGGGCGGCGCCCACTAGGCCGGAGGGCGCCTTGGGCATGGGCGGTCGGCCTCGCCCGAGGGCGAGGTCGGCCGCATCCCGTCGCGGCGCCCAAATCGGAGGACCCACCGTGAGAATCGTGAGGCCATCTACCGGTTCGAGCTCGAGTAGTGTATCCGACGCGAGGGAGAAATCCATGGGCCGCCGAAGAGTACCCGTAGCCACGCTCGCCCTGGTGGCGCTCGCCACCGTCGCCGTGTTCGCTCCCGGGACGGCGGGCGCCGACGACGCCGAGGCCGCCGCGCAGGCAAACAACCCGCTCGCGGATTTCCGGGCGTTCAACGTCCACAACTACTACATCGGGTCTCTGTCCGAGCTCGGCGACGCCACGGCGAACACCGCCTGGATGCGCTATGCGCAACCGATGTTCGGATCGCTCTTCCGGCTCTCTCTCCCCATCAGCCGGGTGCCCACGGGTGCCGGGACGACGGTGTCGGGACTCGGCGACCTGAACGCGTTCCTCGCCTACCTCGTCGACACCGGTAATCCGGCGTTGAGCTTCGGCGTGGGTCCGCAGCTCACCCTGCCGACGGCGAGCGAGACCGAGACGGGAACCGAGAAGTGGCAGGGCGGCGCTGCGGTCGTCATCTTCGACGCCCGGTCCCCCACCGTGCAGTACGGCGGGCTGATCACCTGGCAGGCGAGCTTCGCCGGCGAGGACACGCGGGCCGACACGAACCTCCTCGCAGTGCAGCCGTTCTACTTCTTCCAGGCCGGGGCCGGCCTCTACTTCCGCGGTGCACCCATCTGGGTGTTCGATCTCGAGAACGACCGCTACCACGTGCCGCTGGGTCTCGGTGTCGGAAAGGTGATTCCCGCTGGCAACATCATCTACAACTGCTTCGTCGAGACGCAGTACACGATCCTCGACGATGGTGCCGGACAGCCCGAGACGCAGCTGTTCTTGGGTGTCAACATGCAGTTCAAGACGTGATGTAGCGCGGGGCCGCGTTCGTGTTCCTTCTCCGACAGCGGCTTCTCCACTTTCTCTTGCTCGGCGCCGCTCTTTTCGTCGTCTTCTCCTGGATCGGTGGTGAGGGCGGTCGGGACTCCCGCACTGTCGTCGTCGATCGGGAGGCGCTGGCGCGATTCCTCCAGTTCCGGTCGACATCGTTCGACGACGAGAACGTGGAGACGCAGCTCGCGGCCATGAGCGACGAGGAGCTGGCGACGACGATCGACCAGCTCATCCGGGAGGAAGTGCTCCACCGGGAAGCGCTTGCGCTCGGCCTCGACCGCGATGACTACATCCTGCGACAACGCCTGGTGCAGAAGCTCGAGTTCGTGACGAGGGGCTTCGCGGACACCGGCAGCGAGATCTCGGATGATGACGCTCGCGCATACTTCGAGGAGCACCAGCGCGAGTACGACGTGCCGCCGCACGTCACGTTCGCGCACGTGTACTTCGATCTGGAGAAGCACGGGGCGGACGGTGCCGCGGCTCTGGCGAACGAGAAGCTGGAGGAGCTGAACGCTGCTGGTGTTCCGCTCACGGGGGCCGGCGAGCACGGCGACTCCTTCCTCTATCATGTCGACTACGTCGAGCGGGACGCCGAGTACGTGGCCGGCCACTTCGGCCCGGGGCTCGCAGCCGCGGTGTTCGAGGTGCCGGCGGGCGACGGGCGGTGGCGTGGTCCTTACGAGTCGCTGTACGGATTCCATGTCGTTCTGGTGTCGCGCCGCGAGGAGGGGCGGGCTCCGCAGTTCGCCGAGGTGGAGGAGCGCGTGCGCGAGGATGTCAAGGCGGCCGTCATCGCCCACAAGGCCGAAGTCGCGATCGACGCGATCATCGACGGGTACGACGTTCGGGTCGTGTACGAGCGGCCGCGGGAAGCGGGGCCGGAGTCGTGACGGGGGCGCGCCTGTGCCTCCGCCTTTGCCTGGCGGCGTCGTTCGTCGCATCTGTCGCGGCGGCGCACGATGCGCGGCCCATCTACGTCGAGGTGACGGAGGCGGAGCCCGGCGTCTTCTCGGTCCAGTGGAAGGTCCCGCCGACGATCCCGGCCGACGAGGCACCGCGGCCGGTGCCCCCGCCGGCGGCCACGGTGGCCGCCGAGCCCGCCATACTCTCCTACCGCGACGCCATCTTGGGCCGTGCCACGTGGCATTGCCCGGAGGGATTGTCGGGTCGCGAGCTCGCGATGGATTTTCCCGCGGTCAACCCGTCGCTCTCGACGCTCTTTCGCGTGACGCTCCTCGGCGGCGAGGTGCACTCGCACATTCTCAAGCCCGACGAACGTTCGTGGATCGTCCCGAGCGAAGTGACGCGCCGCGGCGTCGCGAAGGACTACACCGTCCTCGGCGTTCGACACATCTGGGAGGGTGTCGACCACCTGCTTTTCGTGGCGTGCCTCCTCTGGGTCGCGGTCTCGCCGCGACGGGTCCTCGCCACGATCACCGGTTTCACGTTGGCTCACTCGCTGACGCTGGCGCTGTCGGCGCTCGACATCGTGCGGGTTCCGGTCCCGCCGGTGGAGGCGGCGATCGCGTTGAGCATCGTGTTTCTGGCCGTCGAGATCGCGGCGGGTGATCGTCGCTCGCTCGCATACCGATTTCCGATCGCGGTCTCGATCAGCTTCGGGCTGCTGCACGGGTTCGGTTTCGCGGCGGTGCTGCGACAAGTCGGGCTTCCGCCGCGGGAGCTGCCGACCGCGCTTCTCTTCTTCAATCTCGGGGTGGAGATCGGGCAGGTGCTGTTCGTGTTCGCGCTCGGCGCGTTGCTGCTTCTGCTGCGACAGCTCGCGCACCACTGGCTGCGGCGTCCGGACAGCATGATGGCGCGCTTGCGGCTGCCCGCGTGCTACGTTGTCGGGACGATCGCGAGCTTCTGGCTCGTCGAGCGGGTCGCCGGATTCTGGCTCTGACCCGAAAGGAGAGTCATGCCCTTCATCGAACTGGCCGATATTCAGGAAGCGGAACCGGTCGAGGGATACCACGGCCGATTCGTGCACTCGGACACCATGACCGTCGGGAGCTGGAGCATCGACGCCGGGGCCGAGATCCCGGAACACGCCCATTTGCACGAGCAGATCGCGTGCATGCTGGAGGGGCGATTCGAGCTCACGATCGACGGTGACACGCAGGTGCTCGAGCCCGGATCGGTGGCGGTGATACCGTCGAACGCTCCGCACTCGGGGAAGGCCCTCACGGAGTGCCGGATCATCGACGTCTGGCACCCGACGAGGGACGATTACCGAGGGAACAACGAATAGTGTGAGGCGTTCTACCCGGGAGGCGTCGATTTCGTCTTCTGGATTCGGGGCGATTCGGCTATTCTTCTGTTCGAGCTCCACTCGTTTCTCTCCGGAGAGCGAGCGGCGGTCTCTACGAACCCGGGCGGTTCCAGGAGGCCGGGCGGGTTGGGTCTCGCCGAACCACGGTACGCCCGGAAGGAGGTGATCCGGTGGGTTTACACAATGGCTTGGTGGGGGTGGCGGCCCCTTAAGGGCACCTCCCGAGTATCAGTGGTGCTAGGGGGAACCCAACGCCACCGAGACCAACCGGAAAGACCCCGGCGCTGAAAGGCGTCGGGGTCTTTCTCTTTGGCGCCCGTGCTTGATGCACGTCTGGTCTTGGGTGTTCTTGACTTGGATTAAGTGCGAAAGAGATCGAGCATTTTAGATGGTTTTCGACTCTGCTGACTCCAGTGTACATGGACCTTTTCGGGGGAGGCGCAGTATGTTACACTGCTCATTGCAAAGGAGCGCCCAGCAACCGGAGATCGAAAATGGACCCAGGACGTTTTGGGCTCACCCGGAATCCGTTCGAGCGGAACCCGGATATCGATGAGGCGTGTCTGCCGCTTCCCCATACCAACCTCATGCGGGAACTCCTGCGCACACCGCCGCGTGCGGGAGCGGTCAGTGTCGTCGTCGGTGATGCTGGTGTTGGGAAGTCTACGCTCGCACTTGTTCTCGCGACGACAATCGGTCGGAGCGCCGCGGTGGCATTCGTCAAAACCGAGGATCCTGGGCTAGGCAGCGTCCTCAAGGAGATCCTCGACCAGCTCGAACCCCACGTGGCGCACGGCAGCAAACCGGTACCGTGCCTCATGGCCCTGCGCAGATGTATGACGAACCATCGTGTCGAGAGAACATCGAGCATCGTTATCGTAGACAACGCGCACACGCTCGACTCGAACGCACTGGACAGCCTCTCGAAGGCAGGTTGTACTCATTTGATTCTCGTCGGTCATCCGTCAATGCTCGAC
>JALGZO010000651.1 GCA_025774865.1 bacterium
AGCATCGAGAGGGGCCGTCGGCGTTTCGCCGGCGGTCCCTGACGTCACGCCAGCGACGCAGACCCTCCTCCGCTCCCCCTTGACATAGACGACTCAAGATTCAAGAATAGGGACGGGGGAATCCTTCGACCCGATACCGGCGGTGCCCTGGGCCCCGCTCCGGAGGGTGTCCCCATGTCCAACGAGCCTCGCGAGCAAGCGCCCGTAGCCGCCCACTCCCGGAAGCACTCCCACCGTCGATTCGCGCCGGTCGCAATCGTCCTCGGGCTTCTCTCCCTCGGCTGGCTGATCCTGCGCACCGGAAGGAGGCCCGACCGTCTGAGCTATCCCTGCCAGCAGGCGGCGCTCGGACACGTGTCGCTCCTCCTCGGGGTGCCGATTGCGCACTACCTGCGGAAGGCGTTGTCCCGGAGCCGCGACAAGCGCGCTGGTCTCATCGCCGCGGCTCTCGCGACCGTCGCGGTCTTCACCGCGGTCGGGCTGTCGGACTTCACACCCGCCGACCTTCTCGCGCTTACGAGTGGGGCGGCTCCCGCTCCCGTGATCTCACCGCGCGGGGATTACGAGACCACGGTCTACGTGGTGAACGATGCCGGCGGTCCGTCCGGAACGCATCACCTCGGTGTGGACGAGCTCATTTCCACCATGGCGGCGGGGGGACTCCCGTTCTACGAGTCCGCGACCACTGGCGGTGAGTCCGGTCCGGACGGAGTCGTCGGGGCGGACGACGTCGTTCTCGTCAAGATCAACCAGCAGTGGAGCCAGCGCGGCGGCACGAACACCGACGTGCTGAAGGGACTCCTCGCCCGGATTCTCGAGCACCCCGACGGCTTCGCGGGCGAGATCGTCGTCGTCGAGAACACCCAGGGCTCGGGGACGTTCGATTGGCCGGAGGCCAACGCCGAAGACCACAGCCAGTCCGCCCAAGATGTCGTGAACGAATTCGCGGCGCTCGGCCACCCCGTGGCCACGTATCTGTGGGACACGATCCGCTCCACCTCGGTGGGAGAGTACTCGGGGGGCGACTACCAGGACGGATATGTCGTCGGTCCCTACCAGGCGGACACGCACATCAGCGTCTCCTATCCGAAGTTCCAGACGCCCGAGGGTTCGTACGTCAGCCTGGCGAACGGGATCTGGAACGAAATGTCGGGCACCTACGACGATTCGAATCTCACGTTCATCAACGTCCCGGTCCTGAAGTGTCACGGCGCGGTGTACGGCGTGACCGCGTGCACGAAGAACCATGTCGGGACGATGACGACGACCCTCTCCACCGGGACTCACTCTGCGGTTCGCTGGGGCGGTCTCGGCAGCTTCCTCGCGGACGTGCGCATGGCGGACCTCAACATTCTCGACGCGATCTACATCCTGGCGATTCCCTCCGGTGGTCCCTGGTGCAGCTACGCGCAGGCCACGCGGGTCGACAAGCTCGTGGCCGGAGTGGATCCGGTCGCGATGGACATGTGGGCGACGACGTACATCCTCGTCCCGACGATCCTGGACAACGGTTACACCGATTACCCGAAGCAGGATCCGGAAGATCCCGGGAGCATCTTCCGCATCTACCTGGACGCCACGATGAACGAGCTTCTCGTGCACGGCATCGACGCGACGAATGATCTATCGCAGATCCGCGTGCTGTCGAACGACGCGGTGGACACCGTCCCGAACGTGGCCCCGCCGATCACCAAGGCCGGTGCCTATCCGAATCCGTTCCTCACGAGAACCGCGATCCGCTTCGACGCGACGGTCGGGGGAGAGGCCCGTCTGGATCTCTTCGACGTGAGCGGTCGTCTCGTGCGCAGCCTCCAGCAGTCGGTGCCGGCGGGCCAGGGGCGCGAGATCGGCTGGAACGGCCACGACGACGCGGGCCGGCGGCTGCCGGCCGGCAACTATTACTGGCGGGTGAGCGGCACCGGAGAGCCGCTCTCCGGCAAGGTGACGCTGTTGCGATAGCGCGCCGGGGGAGAACCATGCGAACTCGACTACGCACCACGATCTGTGGACTTCTGCTCGGGACGGCGTTCCAGGCCGCGCCCGGATTCGCGGCCGATGGGCAAGACGCCGCGCTCGTCTCCATCGAAGCTCCCGGCCCCGGCACCGCGGCGACCCTGCTGTCCCGGGAAGTCATGGTCGTCCGCGATCTGGAGCGCTACCTCCTCGTTGTCACGGAAACGCAGGATCTCGAGCGGATGCGCGACCTCGGTCTCACCGTGCGGGTTCTGGACGAGCCGATCGGGAGCAAGACGTACTACACCGTCGGGCTCCGGGATCCGGCGCAGCTCGCGGAGCTGCAGCGTCTCGCGCGCGTGCTGAGATCGGACGCGTGGGACGCCGTGGTGGAAGCGTCCCCGGCGGAGGCGCTGGAGATCGTGGGCGCGGGTTTCGAGATCGCGAAGGTCTTCCTTCGTCCGATCCGCCCGGCCCGGATCGACCGCGCGGCGGCACCCCGGCTCCGGGCCATCACGCCCGATCCCGAGGTCCAGGCGATCGTGGACGCGGTCTCGAGCGTGCAAGTCGACGGATACGTCCAGCGCCTGCAGGATTTCGTGACGCGTTACGCCGCTCACGACAGCTGCCAGGCGGCCGCGCAGTATATCAAGAGCAAGTTCCAGGCGGCCGGTATCGACAGCGTCTATCTCCAGGACTGGCATCCCACGTATCACGAGAACGTCGTCGCGGTCATTCCGGGGCAGCGTAGCCCGGAGAAGATCGTGGTGGTCGGTGCGCATTACGACTCCTACACCGGGAACCAGAACAACGCCCCGGGCGCGGACGACGACGCTTCCGGCACCGCCTGCGTGATCGAGTGCGCTCGGGTCCTCGCCGGACACGAGTTCGCCTACACGATCGAGTTCGTCGCCTTCTGCGCGGAGGAAATGGGGCTCCTCGGCAGTGAGGCCTTCGCGGCCGCGCACTCGGCGGCGGGCGACGAAGTGGTGGCGTCGGTGTGTGTCGACATGATCGGCTACGTCGCGGGCGGCGACGTCGTGGATCTCGACATCATCGACAACGCGAGCTCGGTCTGGATCCGGGATCTCGCAATGGACGTGCGCGCGGCCTACGTCCCGGAGCTCGCGGTCGTGGACGGGGAGATTCCCGGCGGGGCGAGCAGCGACCACGCCTCGTTCTGGGCGCACGGCTACGACGCGATTCTCTTCTTCGAGGATACGGATCAGTACAGCCCCTACATTCACACGACGAACGATGTCGTCGGCATCAGCTACAACCACCCGGTGCTGGCCGAGCGGTCGGTGAAGCTGGCGGCGGGCCTCCTGGCGACACTCGCGAAGGGTTCTCCGGTGGAGATGAGCCACACGCCGCTTACGCACACCGAGGACTCCGTGAATCCGTACCGCGTGTCGGCCGAGATCGTGGCGTCGGGCGTGCTCGAGAGCGACTCGCTCCTCGTCCGCTACACCACCGGCGGGCCCGTGCACGACCTCACGATGAGCGCCGCCGGACCCCCCGACGAGTACGATGCGTACATTCCGGCCCAATCCGGCGGAACGTTCGTGAACTACTGGCTCGTCGCCGAGGACACGGAGGGTAACCGCGTCACCGACCCGGAGGGAGCACCGGTCGAGACCCACGAGTTCTTCGTCGGGACGATCACGACGGTGCTCCTCGACGACTTCGAGATCGACCGCGGCTTCACGGTGGGGGACGTTGGCGACAACGCGTCCACCGGCATCTGGGTGCGGGTCGATCCGAACGGCACGTGGTCCGGAAGTGTTCCCGTGCAGCCCGAGGACGATCACACCGGAGACGGCACTATCTGCTGGGTGACCGGCAACGCCCCCCCGGGAGCGTCGCAGGGGGACAACGACGTCGACGGCGGCAAGACGACACTCTTGAGCCCGATCCTCGACGTGTCCGGGTACCCGAACGCGTGGGTCCGCTACTACCGGTGGTACACGAACGACACGGGCGCGGCGCCGGAGACGGACGACTGGGTCGTGGACGTGTCGTCGAACGCCGGCGCCGTATGGAATCGACTCGAGACGCTCACCTCCAGTGACCGTATGTGGAGGCTCGTGGAGGAGAACCTCGAGGACCACGTGGACCTCACGTCGCAGTTGCAGTTCCGGTTCATCGCGAGGGACGACTCGCCCGGCTCCATCGTGGAGGCCGGCGTCGACGACTTCTCGATCGCGGTCTTCCAGGAGACGCCGACCGGGCTCTCGGACGTGGCGGCGTTCACGGATCGGCTGCTCCTAGCGCCGAGTGTGCCGAACCCGTTCGGTCGGACGACGTCGATCCGGTTCGCCGTTCCCGCGCCGGGCCGCGAGGTGAAGCTCCGGGTCTTCGACGTGGCGGGCCGGCTGGTCGCGACCCTGCTGGATGAGAAACTCGTGGTCGGTCCGCGCTCCGTCGTCTGGGACGGCCGGGATTCGGGAGGGCGGCAGGTATCGTCGGGGGTCTACTTCTACCGGTTGGACGCGGGCGAGGAGCGGTTGTCGAGAAGGTTGGTTCTTCTGCGGTGACGGCTCAGCGAGGCTCGCTTGAAACGAGATTCCTGACTGTGTAGTCTACTATTGGGTGGGGGCGAAGGGGGCGTGGCTGGTCGTTCGAGGGAGGGGTCGCATCGATGCACCGAGCGAGAATCGAACGGTCAGCCATTCCTGCCCACGCGCGCAAGGTGCGCACCTCCGATTGCGCCAAGTGCCTCCTGATGAACAGCCTCTCCGAGGCCGGAGTCCCGGCTTCGACGAGTCGTGCGCTCTGCGAGCGCATGTGGCTCAACCGGATTCGCAAGGGGCAGACCCTCTACTCCGAAGGCAACAAGGCGACTCACCTGTACGCCATTCGCGCCGGGCGCGTGAAGCTGCTTCGAATCGACGTGGATGGGTGCGAGCACGTGACCGGTCTTCTCGAGTCGGGTGATCTCTTCGGTTTCGAG
>JALGZO010000652.1 GCA_025774865.1 bacterium
CCCGCCGTCAGGAGCTCGTTGAGGGTCTCGACGTCCGCGGTGACCCGCGACACGACGCGCCCCGCCGGATTTCGATCGAACCAGCCGAGGCCCATCTTCTGAATGTGCCGGAAGAGCTCCGTACGAAGGTCCATCATGATGGTCTGGCCGGTGCGCGTCATGATGATGTGCTGGATGTAGTTCGTGACGAAGGAGAGAACGAGCACACCGATGAAGGCGAGGACGACCTTCCCGAGCAGGCTCTGGTCTCCGCCGCCGATGGCGTCGTCGATCGCGATCTTGGTGAGGTAGGGCCCCGCGAGCTCGAGGGCGCCGGAGACGAACAGCAGCGCCATCGCGCTCAGCAGCGGCGTCCGGTACGGCCGTACGTAGCCGAGGAATCGTCGCGCCAACGCGAGATCGTGGGCGTGTCCGTCGCGCGGCCGGGTCTCTTCCGAAGTGCGAGCGCGGAAGCGGGTGCCTCTCACGCCGCTTCTCCTTTCGACGGGCGACGTTGTTCGAGCTCCTCCAGCAGGCGCTGACGGTGGACGAAGCGGGCGTACTCGCCGTCCGCGTCGACGAGTTCCCGGTGCGTGCCGGATTCCAGGATGCGTCCCTCGTCGAGGTAAACGACGCGGTCGGCGCGACGAACGGTGCTGAGCCGGTGCGACACGAGCAGCACCGTCATGCCGTGGAACCGTTCGGCCAGTCCGGACAGCACGATCTCTTCCGTGCCGGTGTCCATGTTCGAGAAGGCGTCGTCGAGAACGAGAACGCGTGGTTGCCGCAGCAGGGCGCGCGCGAGGGTCGTGCGCTGTCGTTGGCCACCCGAGAGCGTGACTCCGCGCTCGCCGACCATCGAGTCGAATCCGTCCGCGAACGCGTCGACCTCGACGGCGAGCGCCGCGAGCTCTGCGACGGCGCGGATCTCCTGCTGCTCGGCGCCCGGTCGTCCCACTTCGAGGTTGCGCGCGATCGTCTCGGAAAAGAGGAATGCGTCCTGCGGAACGAAGCTCAGCTCGCGCCGGAGCACCGGTAGGTCCCAATCCTCGATGGGCACGCCGTCGACGAAGATCTTGCCCTCCGTCGGTGGCAGCAGTCGCGCCAGGAGCTTCAGCATGGTGCTCTTGCCGGAGCCGGTCGGTCCGACGAGCGCCGTGACCTGCCCCGGTTCGATCGTGAGATCGACACCGGCAAGGATCTCGCGCTCACCGTAGCGTAGCGCGACACTCTCGAACCGGATCTCGCCCGGACCTTCCGGAACGCGGCCGCCGTGATCGAGGGGCTCGGCGGGCTCCGCCATCAGGGCCCGGATCCGCTCCCACGAGGCCGCTCCCCGCTGAAACAGATTCAACGTCCAGCCGAGCGCCGCCATCGGCCACATGAGGAGCATCAGATATCCGGAGAAGGCGACGAAGTCACCGAGCGAGATGGCGCCCGCCATCACCGAGAGTCCGCCGCGCCAAAGAACGAGAGCTACCGCGATCCCCGTGAACAGGAGCATGGCGGGGAGGAAGAGCCGCTGTACACGGGCGAGCGACATGTTGAGCTCGAGGTAGCTGTGGCAAGCGTCCTCGAAGAGGCGGATCTGCGTTCCTTCTTGCGCGAACGCCTTCACGACCCGGATGCCCTCCAGATTCTCGCGGACGCGGGTGTTCAACGTCGCGAAGCCCTCCTGGACCCGTATGACGCGGTCGTGGATCCGCCGCATCACGATCACGACCGCGATCGTCACGAGCGGGAGGGGCAGGAGCGCGACGAGGGTCAGCGACGGGGAAATACTGATCATGAGCCCGATGCAGAACGTGAGAATCAGCGCCGTGTTCGCCGTGTACATGAGCCCCGGTCCCAGGAACATGCGGACCGAGTTCAGATCGTTCGTGACGCGCGCCATGAGATCGCCCACGTCGAACTGCTGGAAGAACGGCAACGGCAGTCGTTGGAGGTGGCCATAGAGGGTTCGGCGCAGGTCGTACTCGACCCGGCGCGACACCCCGATGATCGTCTTGCGCATGACGTAGCGGAAGCAGCCGTCGAGGAGCGCGAGCAGGACGAGGGCGAGCGCGAACTGATGAATCGGACGGGGCGCGGCGTCGCCGCGAAGCGCGTCGATCGCAGCCTTCAGCACCCAGGGGGAGAGCGCGGAGAAGAGGTTGGTGAAGAGGATTCCGACGGCGCCGATGGCAAGCGTCCGGCGGTACGGACGAAGCCACGGAAGCATCTGCGTAAGAGTCTGGATGGTCGCGCTCCTGGATGGTCCCGCCGACCGTACGGGAGGACGGGGCTCGAGGCAAACTCCGAGCGACGACCAGGAGATCAGGTCAGCGCGCGAACACCGAGGCTGGCTAGCCGGTCAGCGGAGGATGAGGCTTTCCAAGAGACTCGAGAGTTCCCCCACGAGCGCAGCGACGAGGCACTGTCGGCCTGGGCGTGCGCCGACGGTCGGGGTCGGGCTCTCATCTGCGTGAGGGACCGGAGCGTCTCGTGGAAGTGGGACAAGCGCGACCCGGACCGGGGGCGCCGGCGATCGCGCGCGCGGCGGTTTTCCACGGGGAACTCGCGAGAGCGGCGCTCCGCCTCGCGCCGTTCGGGGCCGCCCCAGCCCCGGCCGGTGAGTGCCCTTCTCGGCGAGATCGCCTTCACGACGATTGCCACGACGGCCAAGAGTGGCGTGAGGAGCGCGAGCGCCCCGGCGGAGAGAAGAACGTCGACCTCGCGACGCAGGGAGTCATCGATCAATCCGGAAGCGGCACGGGGCCCGTGCGGATACCGAAATGACGGGTCGACCGACACGGACCGATGTCGACCGTCGGCGGGGATTCGAGATTTGTCCAGGGGTACTGAGCGCATCAGCTGTTCTCGGGCGGCGGGGAACGGGCGCGTGAGGACGTTTTTGCAAGAGGGGGGCCAGGTTCGGCGCGTTGATCGTTCGCGGAATTTCCTGCTGATGCTGGGGATTCCTTGGATGTTCTGAGACGTCGTCCGTGCTGGGCTCGAGATCGGGTTGCTCGCTGGGGGGAATGGCCCCACGCGGCCTGGGGGTCTTTTCCCAACGCGTCCACCGCGACGGAGCGGTACATTGATCGGATGACGATGCACCAGAGCCCGATGCCGCGTCGCGGCTCCTCGGGATGAGCAAAGGAGTCGCAGCGGCTCTCCGTCTCGTGGTGGGTCTGGGAGCCCTGACCTTCCTCGTCATGCGGATGGAGCCGGGCCGGGCCTGGGCGGTGCTATCGTCGTCGGATCCGAAGTGGCTCCTCGTCGCCCTGGCCGCGCAGGTCGGGTCCAAGGCCTGCTGGATCCTGCGCTGGAGGACGCTTCTGGCGTCGACGGGTCATCGGCGCGGCCTGGGCGAGCTCTTGCGGCTCATCCTCCTGGGGCTCTTCTTCAACAACTTCCTGCCAACTTCGGTCGGGGGCGACGTTGCCCGGGGGCTGGGTCTCGCTGCTCGCGGGGTGCCGCGAGCGACCGCCGCGGCTTCGGTGGTCGGAGACCGGTTGATCGGGCTGCTGGCGCTGGGGATCATGGCGGTCGTCGGCGGAGTGATCGGCACGGTGTTATGGCCGGGCGAAGGACCGTGGATGACCGCCGGTGTCTTCGCGCTGGCCGTCGTCGGCTTGATCGTCGGTCTCACGAGGCCGGAGGTTCTCGATCGTTTCGCGCGCTCCCGCTTCGTGCCCGACGTGGGAGGGCTGCCGGGGAAGGTCCAGAGAGTGCTATCGGGGGTCTCGTTCCTGGCCGCGCGCGGCCCGACCACCAGCCGGGCCCTGGTGTTCTCGCTGGGGCTGTCCGCCTGCTCGGCGGTTTACCACTGGTCCATCGGAAGGGCGGTCGGCATCTCGATGGGGCTCACGGCGTATTTCGTCATCGTCCCGGCGGTCATGATCGTCGCCGCGCTCCCCATCACGATGAATGGGCTCGGGATTCGCGAGCTCGGTTTCGTGGGGCTGCTCGGTGCCCAGGGGATCCCGAGCGAGACGGCGACGGTGTTCGCCCTGTTGGCGTTCGTCGGGACACTGGGGTTCGCAGTCGCGGGCGGGCTCCTCTTCGTGGCGGGCGTGCGATCGTCGACCCGTGACCGTGCCGGGGCCGAAGAGGTTTGACTCGGCGATCCCGGGGCGGGCTGGCGTGGAAGCTCGGCGTCAGCCTCCTGCTCGTGGGCATCCTGGGCTGGCGGTACGGTGGGGACGCGCGATTCCAGGCGACCCTGTCCGAGCTCGATGCCGTTTCCTTCCTGCTGGCGACCGCGGTTCTGGCGGTGGGGCTTCTGCTGTCGGCGCTGCGATGGAAGATCCTGCTCGCAGCGGCGGGCGTCTCGTTGTCGTTGCGTCGGTCGATCCGCCTCTACTTCGTGGGCTACTTCTTCAACTTCTTCCTCCCGACGACGGTGGGCGGGGACGTCGCCCGCGCGATGGGCGTCGGTCGCGGCACGCCGTTGCCCGTGGTCGGAGGATCGATCCTGGTCGAGAGGTTTCTCGGGTTCGGATGCCTCCTCGTGATGGGCATCGTCGCGAGCTTCACGGTCGAGTCGCTCTCCGTGGCGAGACGGGTCCTCGCGCTCGCCGCGGCCGCCTTCGCCGGGGGGTTGGCGGTAGTCCTCTTCGTGCCGTTACCCGAGGTCCGGGCCGAGGGCATCGTTGGCCGTGTTCTCGAAGGGCTGCGGAAGACCGCGATCGAAGTTCGCGCCTACGGCTTCCACGCACGTGCGCTCGGTTGGGGGGTCGTGCTCTCGGTCGGGTGGCAACTTGCGCTCGTCGTGGCGAACGCGACGCTGTCGCACGCGCTCGGCGGAGTTGCTCCGGTGCGAAGTCTTCTGGCGCTCGTGCCCGTCGTGCAAGCGATCACGATGATTCCGGTCAGCTTCGGAGGACTCGGGATCCGCGAAATGGGGTACGAGTTCTTCTTCCGGGCGTCGGGGTACGACCCGGCCGGCGCGGTAGCGCTCGGCGTGGGGTTTCTCGGCGTGACCATCGCGCTCGCTCTGGCCGGCGGAGTCGCGTACCTCGTCCGGCCGATCCGGGATGCGGACGAGTGACGGCGCCGCGTTCATCCGCGATTTGAGAACGCGGACCGGCGCTCACCGTCGCAAAATGCGACCTGGCTCGCAGAAAGAAGCGTGACGGTCTTGCGTTCCCTGCGCGACGTTGGGACATCGACGATCAATCTTGGGTGGCACGGAATCTGCAACTTCGGATGCTGTCGGCGGACGCCTCGCCGGCGGTGCCGGGGAGACGCCACCGATGAAGAGGATTCTGATCATCGATCCCGATGCGTCGTATCGCGGTAAGGTGCGAGTCGCGCTCGAGTCTTTGGCCTGTGACGTGGTCGCGCTGGAGAGTGTCGGTGAGGCATCCCGTGCGCTGATTGAAGAGTCGCCGGCGCTCGTGATCTCGGGCTACGACCAGCCTCGTGAAGAGGAGCTCGATCTCCTGCGCCTCGCGCGCAAGGGCAGCCACCCGGTGCCCGTGCTCGTGCTCGCGCGAGAAGGAAGCACGCGCGGTGCGATCGACTTCATGGACGCAGGCGCCTACGACTACCTCCGTCGCCCTGACGTGACCGAACTCCGCGCGGTGGTCGAAGATATCCTGCGATTGTCGGGGGAGGACTCGAGCTCGGTGGATTTGCCCGACGAGCGCGAGGGTGAGGCGGCCAAGATCATCGGGTCGAGCGCGGAGATGATCGAGATCTACAAGCTGATCGGACGCATCGCGAAGTCGGACGCCGCCGTGCTCGTTCAGGGTGAGAGCGGAACGGGCAAGGAGCTCGTGGCCAGGACGATCCACGAGAACAGTCGGCGCGCCAATCGCTCGTTTCTCGCCGTGAACTGCGCGGCGATCCCCGAAACGCTTCTCGAGAGCGAGCTGTTCGGTCACGAGAGGGGCGCGTTCACCGGAGCGTCCTACTCGCGCAAGGGCAAGTTCGAGCTCAGTCACGGCGGCACGATCTTTCTCGACGAAGTGGGCGACATGAGCCTGCCCACGCAGGCGAAGATCCTGCGCGTCCTTCAGGAGCAGACGTTCGAGAGAGTCGGCGGCGAACAGACGCTGACGTCCGACGCACGAATCATCGCGGCGACGAACAAGAGCCTGGTCGAGTGCATCGAGTCGAACGCGTTCCGCGTGGATCTCTTCTACCGGCTCAAGGTCGTCTCCATCTTCCTGCCATCGCTCCGGAAACGTCCGGGCGACGTGGCGCTCCTCGTGGATCACTTCATCCGCAAGTACCATCGCGAGTCGAAGATCTCGATCCGCGGCATCTCTCGTCGCGCCCGCCTGTATCTCGAAGCCCAGCCTTGGACCGGCAACGTGCGCGAGCTGGAGAACGCGATCCAAACTGCGGTGGTCCTCAACCGCACCGGCACGCTCGACGTGGAGGACTTTCCGTTCCTGCGGGACCACTCGGGCTCCGGCGGCGGAGCGACGGGGCCGAACGTTCTGGAGCGACTCCGTGAGGAAGCTCGTCGAGCGGCGAATGTGTTGCTCGCGGACCAAAGCGGCCGGGCTGGCAAGCCCGTGTACCACAACTGTGTCGACACGGTGGAGCAGGCGGTTGTGGACGCAGCCCTTCTGCACTGCGCGGGGAATCAGGTGCGGGCGTCCAGAATGCTCGGGATCAGCCGGAATACGCTCCGTACCAAGATGAGTCTCGACGATCCGATCCAGGGGGAAGGTTGACGCCGCGGTCGCGACGGCGCTGACCTCCACCATCCGCGACCCGCCGTCGCAGTTCCTCACGACGGCGGAGACCGTTGAAAATCATGCGGTTAGGGCGTGCCTGTCCCACCGGGATTCGCCTTGACCCCCTCTGAGAGCGCATGCTAGCGTTCACCGCGTTCTTCAGCCCCAAAAGTGAACGTGTAAGCAATTGATGTTCAGCGACTTACGCGCACCCACGACCGCCTCCGGAGCATGTCGGTGGAAGCTTCGGTCCGTCAGGAACGGGATCTCACAGTCGTTCGCCTTTCGGGAAAGATTCTGGGTGGTCACGAATCGGACGTGCTCAGGAAGGAGCTCGACCGACTCTTCGAACGAGGCGATCAGCGTCTCCTGGTGGATTTGACCGAAGTCCCGTGGATGAACAGCGCGGGTCTGGGCATACTGCTCTCAGCCTACTCCCGCATGAAGGATCGAGGCGGGGTGATCCGTTTCTCGGGGGCCGGGGAGCGGGTTCGAGGTATCCTCAACACGACCAAACTTCTCACGGTCCTGGAAGTTCATGACGATGAAGAGTCAGGAATCCAGAGCTTCTCCGTGG
>JALGZO010000653.1 GCA_025774865.1 bacterium
CCGCGCTCGTCACCCCGCACGCGACCGGGTACGCGCCGACCAAGCCACAGGAGCCCGCGCCCGGGGCCGCAGGCGACCCCGCGTCCAGCGTGTACTCGCCGATCGGCTCCGTCGCTTCACAGGTGCCCGGGTCGCAGAACCGCGGGTCGGAGTCGAAGTTGTTCGGACCGTACAGAAGGGTGCCGTCTCCCGAGATCGCGGCCGCCCCTCCCTCGACGAGGCTACAGTCGACGTCGAAGGTCGCGAGGTCTTCGACGTGCGCCGGGTTCAACGCGTCGCAGCCACCGTGAAAGATCGTGTTGCGGACGGTTGCCGTGGCGGTCTCGTTGATGAACAGATGCTGGCCGTCGGACGGCGCTCGGTTGTTCACGAACGTGCAGTTCTGGAGAATGATATCGAGCAGGGATCCCGGTCGAGGCCGACCCCTCCCCCGCCACCCCACTCCGCGACATTCGCCTCGAACAGGCAGTCGATCGCGGTGACGTGCGGCTCGTTGCCGAGCCCGAGCCCCGACCCCGACCACGAGATGTTGCCGAAAAAGACGCAGCGGACGAACGTGGGCTCGGCCCAGGCCTTCACCAGAACGCCGCCGCCTCCCGCCTCCGTCACCCAGTTTCTCGAAAACTCGCAGTCGGTGACGACGGGGTTCGAATTCGTGATCGAGGCGCCCCCGCCCGCGTGAAGGGCATAGTTGTCGACGACGACACAACGCGCGACGACGGCGTCGCAGAACTTCCGGAGAACGAAGCCACCGCCGTACCAGCCGGAGACCCCGTTGACGAACGTGCAGTCCGTCAGGGTGATGTCACAATCGTTCCAGGCCAGCAGCCCCGCGCCGAATCCTTCGAAGCCGGTCTGATTGCCGTCGAAGATGCAGTACGAGATCGTGGGGTGGCTCCCGTCCGCGACGAGGATTCCGCCGCCGCCACTCTCCGGGAATGGCCCCTCCGCGAAGCCCCCCGTGATCGTGATGCCTTCGATGCGCGAAGCCTGGGTCTCTCCGGCGTCGAGGCGGAACGCCCGGTGTGGATCCGAGCTGCTGCCCTCGCAATCGATCACGCAGGCGCCCGGACCGTGGCGGGATTTTACGACGAGGTCCTTCCCGCCGAACCGTACGTCGCGGTTGCCCGCACCCGTGAAGACGCCGTTTTCGAGGAAGATCGTGTCGCCGGCGGTCGCGGAATCCACGGCGGCCTGGATCGTCGCGAAGTCCCCCAGCCCGTCCGGACGGATCGAGTGCTCCGCAGCCACGACCGGCGAGGCCAAGAGACCGAGGGTCGCGACGATTCCAGCGGTGAGCCGTTGCATCAGCCGTTCCTTGGAGGGGAGACGATCGCTGATCGAATACTGCCATGCGCTTCGAGCCGAATCAATCCAGGCCGCTGGGATCAGGCTCCCCGCGCCGCGACCGCTTCTTCCAGACTCACGCGCCGCGCCTCCAGCTCGTCGAGCCGCTCCCCCGCCTCGGCCATCGACCTCGCGCGTGCCTCCGTCGCATCGCGCTCGGGCTCGAAGATCTCGCGGAGCCGCGCGGCGTAGCGACGGACCTCCTCCCGGAAGCTTTGCTCGATCGCTTCGGAGAGCTCCGCGTTGAGCAGCTCCACCTTCGTCGAAAGCTCGCGCTTCAGCCGCCCGCGCCGGTGCGGCAGCAAGAACAGACCGGTCAGAACGAGGATCGTGCCGCCGATGGCCCCGGTGACGTCGATCGTGAGCGACGTGAGGGCCGCCGTGAGCACCGCCCCCACCCCGACCACGAGCGCCTCCACGCCGAACGTCCGCGCGATCGCATCGTTGACGGCGGAGACGACACGGTCGGCTTCGCGGCGGGGGTCGAATCCGTCGACGTAGCGCCGAACCGGCTTCGCCAGGTTCTGGAAGATCTCTTCGCGGTTGTAGACCGTGTCCTGCGGAATGAAGCGGGTCGTGGCGGCGGCGTCGCGGAGAGCCTCGCGCCGCTTCTCCAGCGTCTCCCGGGCTCTCTCCCAGGTCGCGAGATTCTGTCGGACGAGCCAGTCGATGAGAGCGTGCACCTCTTCCTCGATTCGCTCCGCCGTGTCGCCGATGACGTCGTGTCGGAACCGGTTCTCCACCACGTCGGCGTCGCGCAGCCGCATGATGTTCCCCAACCGGACCATGTCGTCGAGAAAGCGATGCCCTCGCCGCTCGAGGTTGAGCACGACGTTCTCGATCGCCGACTGATACCGCGCCAGCTCCTCGGTCATGCGACGCTCGTACTCGTCCAGTCCCCCGAGAATCGCATTCATCGCGGTGCGGTCCCCTTCGAACAGGCGCCGGCGCTCGGCCACCGCCTCCCGTTGCCGGACGAGCACGGTACGCAAGGTGTCGAGCGGAGACCGGAGCTTCAACGCGACCCGCTCGCGCGTGGCGAGCGTCGTGGTGACCCACTCTTCGAGCGCCGGGTATTCGTTCTCCGCCGGCAGCGGCGCCCCGCCGTCCTCTCGCGCCGTCAGAGCTTGTGCCGCACTCACGACGAAGATGCGCGGCTCGTCGTCGAGACCACGCCGCGCCTGATCGCGGACGTATTCGCGGACACGCTCGATCTGATCGGGCTCCCGGGCGAGGTCCGAGTGACTCACGACGATCACCACGTTCTTTCCCCAGGCGCGGATCCGCGACAGAAAGTCGTGTTCACTCGCGGCGTAGGGTCGCAGCAGGTTCGTGAGGAAGAGGACGAGATCCGCTCGGGGTACGAAGCGCTCGGTCAGCTCCTGCTCTCGCCGCTGCATCGAATTCGTCCCGGGCGTATCCACGACGCACAGGTCCCGCAAGAGCTCCGCCGGCTGGTGGTGAAGCAGGAGCCCCTCTTCGGCCTCGTGGGCGGACGGCACGTCGCCGTGGCGGAGAAGATGCACCTCGCGGGTCGTCGGCAGGTCACCCACCTCGAGCAACGGCTCGCCGAGGAGACAGTTGATCAAGGTCGACTTGCCCGCGTTGTACTCCCCGACCACGACGAGGAGAAAGATCTCGTCGAGCGCGGTGCGAAGTCCGGCCAGCGCCCGGAGGTCTTCGGGCAGCATGTCGAGATTACCGAGGAGCGACTCGACGTCGTGGAGGAGCGCGCGTTCCTTCTCGACGAGCGCGCGTTCCTCGGCCGTGAGGAGAGGATCGATGGGTCACCTGTGCGTTGAAGCGGATGGCCATTCTAGCCGCCGGGAGCGGAACGGTCGACCGCGCCTACCACCGGGGCGAGAAAACCACCTCGACGCGCCCTTCGACCACGACGCCGTCCGCGAAGACGTCATTCTCGAAGCCCTGCTTCGTCGTGCCGTCGAACTCTTGACGTCCCCCCGCAGCGGTGAACTCCAGTGCCCACTGCCGTCCACGGAACGGCACGACTCCGATCCCCACCAGCAACGTCCCGTAGCGAATCGAGTCCCGGTCGACGGTTCGGACGCCAGCGGGGGTGGCCACCTGCACGGCGTTTCGAAAACCCCACTCGTAGAAGCCGAGTCGACCGGTGAGCATGAGGCTCACGTTGACCTCCGAGATCGGCTCCGACACACGCCATCGGAGAACCGCGTCGCCGGCCCAGCCGTCGAGGGTCTCGAAGCCGGCGCGAAGCTCCGGCGGAAACCGGCCCCGCGTGTATTGCCCACGCAGGTCGAAGCCCAGCCGACCCTTGCCCACACCGAAGAGAACGCCCCCCGAGCCTATGGGGCCGAACGTGTCGAAGGCTAGGCCGCCTCCCCCCACCGTCGCCCCCACGCGCAGGTACGTCGGCGGGGGTGGCGGGTCCACATCCATATATTCTTCAACGCGTGGACCCGAGGGCGCGTCGGAGCCATCCGCCAAGACGTGCCAGACCTCCACGCCGAGATCGATCCACCCCCCGGAATCGGAGACGTACTCCGCCTCCCGGGGTTCCGGCGCGGGCGCTTCCTTCTTGTACTTCGTCTCCGAAGGCCTCTCGCGCCCGAGGACCTGTTGCTCATCGGATGGCTTGGCCGCTTCCTTCGCGACGTCGCGGAGGCTAGGCTTCTTGGCGACCGCGTCCCCGGCGGGACCGATGGCGAACAGCACCGCGGCGATCGTGACGCCGGCGAGGCGCATCGCGTCTCTGGCCATGACGGATCTCCCCCGCACAGGGTGGACTGGCGGAGGGGGGTGAAACGGAGGGACCCTCAATGTACCACTCGGAGCCGCTCGACGCCAATCAGGCCGTACGGCCGCCTCAGCCGCCGCTGGGCAGTTCCGATCGCTTGGCCGCCTCCAGCGCCTCGAGGCTCTCGGCGACGTCGACGAACTTCTCGCGGATCTTGCCGGCCTTCTTGCCGCGCTCGATCTCGAGGCGATCGAGCGTCCTCCAGTCGTCGAACGTGACGTAGCGGATTCCCCGCTCTTCGAGGATGTCGGGGATCCGATCCGCCTCGTCGTCGGGCAGTACTGGCGCGGACCGCCCCGCGATGTCCTCGACCATGTGCGCGACCGTGCCTCTGGAGTCCGCCCGGTTCGTCCCGATGAGCCCGGTCGGACCGCGCTTCGCCCAGCCGGTGACGTACTGACCGGGGAGCGGCTCGCGGCGTTCGGGATGGAGCACGCGCCCGTCTTCGTTCAGCACGAGGCCCCACCGTTCATGGAAGGGCACGCCGGGGATCGGCGCGCCGTGGTAACCGATCGAGCGGAATACCAGTCCGACGGGAAACGTCTCGTGTTCGCCAGTGCCGCGCGCCCGCATGATTCCTGCTTCATCCGGGACGAGCCGGCACTTCTCGACCTCGAGCGCGGTGACGCATCCATTCTCGCCGAGGACTCCGGCCGGCGACTCCAGAAAGCGAAGATAGACCTTCTTCTCGTGGCCCCACTCACCGGCCTCCGCCTTGTCGGAGAGGTACTCGGCGTTCTTGCGCGCATTGTAGTCGTCGACGGCGGCCAGCTCCGCTTCGTCGACCTGGACGTCTTCGGGGCGAACGACGAGATCGACGCCCTGGAGCTCGCCGATCTCCTTGATCTCCTTCGGCGTGAACGCCGCCTGCAGCACGCCCCGCCGACCGAAAACCCAGACCCTCTTCACGCGGCTCTCGCGCAACGCCAGAAGAGCGTGTTCACAAATGTCCGAATCGGCGAGGTCGTCGGGGTCCCGGATCAGGATGCGGCAGACATCCATCGCGACGTTCCCGATCCCCACCACCGCCACGTTTT
>JALGZO010000654.1 GCA_025774865.1 bacterium
CCGAAGCCCGGGGTGAGCCCGGGGTGAGGATCCTTCCGGCGATCGCGGGCGACGCCGGGTTTGAGACGTCGATCACGTCGATCCCCGACACTGTAGCGACGTAGGCGAATCGTCCACGTACGTCACGCTCTGGGCCAAACCCGTGTCGAAGCGCCGGTCACGACGTAGGCGAGGCCTCCCCGCACAGCGGCCGTCGGAGGGGCCCCTTGCAGGCGGACTGTGAAGGCATCTATTGTGCGGAGGTGGTCGAGAGGGCAGGGTCATCGGCACCGGGATGAAGGTCGCGACGACCCAACTCGCCTCCGATCGGACGGGATCCTCGTCAGTGGGTGTGCTGAGCCAAGGGGGGGACTCAAGTGATGCGTTTCGCGGCAGTCCCGTCCGCACTCTCGGTCGTGCTGTTGCTGGCACCGATCGCCAGCGCGGAGATAGGTTTCCACTACGGCTGGACGATCAGTAGCAGCGATTCCGATCCGTTCTCGAACATCGGTGCCCCGGCCGGTGGAATGGCCACTCTCTACCTGTGGCTTCAGTGCGTCACGAAGGACGGCATGGCGTCCGCCGAGCTCGATCTTGCCGTCGTTGGGGATGGAAGCCGGATCGTATCCTTCGGTCCCGCTCCCGGATTTCTGAATGCGGGGGGACCTACGAACCTCCTCCTCGCTGCGACTGGATGCCCGGGTGACGGAGATCCGGCAATCCCGATTGTCGTCGGCGCGATCTTGGTGATCGATTTCGGAGCCGAGTACTGCATCGTGCCATCGGCGGTCAACCGCCGAAACGGGACAGTCAACTGCGACGTGGCCAGTCCACAGGCTCATCCGAACAGCACCATCGGATACTCGTCCGCCGGTGGTCCGCCATCGTGCGACGACTCGCAGGACGGCATGCTCTGCGCTCCCCCACGTTCGGGAGATGCGACGAACTGGGGCAGAATCAGGAGCACGTATCACTAGGCGAGCAAGGTCCACTCCAGAGGAGCCGAGAATGGGCTCATGATCGAGAAGCCGAGTCTCGCCGGAGGTCTTTGTGCGGTCGCCTTGTTCGCCTTCATCGTCAACGGTGTCGACGCTCAGACCGAGAGTCCGTGCTCGCACGAGAAGTCACGCGAGTTCAACTTCTGGATCGGCGAGTGGGACGTCTATTCGAATGGGGATCTCGCCGGCACCAACAGCATCCGGCCGATTCTCGACGGCTGTGTGCTGCTGGAGAGCTGGAGCGGCGCCCGGGGCAGCGCGGGATCGAGCTTCAACTTCTACAATCCGCAGAGCGGCAAGTGGCAGCAGTTCTGGGTGTGGAGAAACGGCACAACGCTGGAGCTGGAGGGAGAGTACGGCGACGGCAAGATGATCCTGGAAGGCGTGTCCGTCGGCCGCGAGGGCAACGAGGTACACAACCGCATCACCTGGTACGACAACGAAGACGGCACCGTGCGCCAGCACTGGGAGACCCGGAACCGCGGCGAGACCTGGGAAACGGCCTTTGACGGCCTTTACCGCAAGCACCAGTGATGATGAACGCTGGTCCACTACACTACGGGCCGACGTTTCTGGCTTCTAAGATCATTTCATGTTCGGATTCGTGAGGTACCGTCCGATCAGTTCCGGCCCGCGGCGCCTTCATCGCGCGAGAATCACCTTCCGGGACGTCCAGTCGTCGCCGATCCGGAGTCGGGCGAAGTAGACACCAGATGGGTTCGCGCCCCCCCAGGACACCTGGTGGCTTCCCGCGTCGAGGCGGCGATCGAGGAGAACCGTCACGAGTCGCCCGCGCACATCGAAGACGGAAAGGGAGACCCCGGCGCCGGGCGCCGGGACCCGAAACCGGAACGTGACGCCGGAGCTCGTGGGGACCGGCGTCGCAGTGAAGTCCGGCACGCTCACCGGTCCCCCCGATTCGCTGTCGATGCCCACGGCCGCACCCGCAACCTGGTGGAAAAGCCCCGCGGCGCTCGTACCCACGAGGAGAACGTCCTGGAGCGACGAGCAGTGCACAGAGACCGCGCGTCCCGGAAGGCCGCCGGCCGCGTAGTCGGGGTGAGAAGTCACCAGCTGCCCGTCGAATCGTACGAGGAACACGTCTCGCGTGGAGAAATCCCAGGATACGTCCACGATTGACGATCCCTCGAGGTCGAGCGATTCCTGCAAAGTCCAGCTCAACGCGGCGTCCACGGTCTCGTAGACCCGACCATCGGAATACACCGTCACCAGCAGGTTCGGGCTGACGGGTGAGATGAAGAGCTCTTCGATCGAAAGATCGCCTCCCACCGGCGGCAGACCGCTGTTTCTCGGCACGGAGGAGGCTCCCGCGTCGACGCTTCGCTCCACCGTGTGAGGCCCGTTCGCGATGAAGATCTCGAGACTGTTCGCAGGATGGAGCGCGAGCCGCACATCCGTGAAGCTCGGGTTCGTGAGGGCATAGGGAAGCTCGCCCGTAGCGACGAAGAGACCCGAGTTCGTCGCCATGTAATCGACTCCCATCCAGTCGGTTGCTGCGTCGTACACCCTTGCCCACTCGGGGAGACCTTCCGGATCCACCCCTCCGGACCAGCTCGTCCCCCCGTCGGAGCTCTCGAGAGCGAATGACGCCTGCACGTCGCCGTCGACCGCATCCCCGGCGAGAAACACCCGATTCGCGTTCGAGAAAGGAACCTCGAGCGCGGTTCGCTGGAGGAAGAAGATCACGTCGAAGACTTCCCCTCGATCGGTCCAGGTCCCCACGGATCCGCTCGAACGAAGGATCCGTCGAGTCAAGCGGACGTAGTTCGTGGAGAGATGATCGCCACCGATCTGGTGGACCCAGTGATTGCGGATTCCGTCGACTCGAACCGACCACGTCGCCCCGCCGTCGCTCGAGTGACGGAAGCCGGTTCCTCCGTAAGAGGACTCCGCGAGGTAGACGTGGGTCGGATCTCCCGCATCGTACGCGAGCGTCCGGATGTCCCCCTCGTCGCACTCCGTGGCCAAGACGTCTGACCAGCTCGCACCGCCGTCCGTGGTCCTCCACGCTTGACCCCGCCCCGGGCCGAAACCGCAGAAATCACCTTCGCCGCCGGCCAGCGCGCCGTCGGGGTCGGTCGGGTGGGTCACTGCGTGCAGGGCGAGGGGAAAGTCGCCCGGGAGGTCGCCGACCGGCGTGAACGTCGCCCCCCCGTCCGAGCTTCGCTGGGGTTGAATGCCAAACCAACCGCCCTCCCCGAGGAACGCGTAGACACGGTTCGGATCGGGTTCGCTAAACGCGAATCCGTGGTAGTTGTCGGCGAGGGATGTCCAGGTGAATCCCCCGTCGGTCGAACGGAAGCTGCCGCTCTCGAACGGACCGCGCGCGACGAGCATGATGTTCGGGCTCGCCGGGTGGATCGCCAGGTAGTTCATCCCGGAGCCGTCCGGTGAGCCGAGAAACGACCACGTGTCTCCAGCGTCCGTCGTGCGGTGAAGCCCGGTCTCGGCCCCGGGCGGCGAGGTCCCGGCGAAAGCGACAGCGGAACTGCTCGGATGAAACGCGAGAACCTCGATCGATCCGTGGGGCAGGATGTCGAGCACCGCGACTTGCTCCCATCCGGCTCCGCCGTTCGTCGTTCGATAGAGGCTGGCGCCGCTGGCGCCCAGCATGAGGTTCGCGTCGTGCGGCGACGCTTCGAGAACGTCCAGGGTCGGACTGTCCACGATCAAGGCCCAGGTGAGTCCGGCATCCACGGTTCTGTACACGCCGCCCGTGGTCGCGAGAAACACCCGGCCGGACTCCGTTGGGGACACGGCGAGATCACGGGCGTTCGCGTTGAAGAAAGGAAGCTCGGTCTGGTTCCAGAGCGTGCCGGGCGCCTCGGTCGCCGGGACCACGACCAGAGAAAGGGAGAGAACGGCAAATCGGAAGGAGCGCATCTTCACCTCCGATCCTGGCGCCCCCGTCGTAGAAGCGGCTCGATCTTAGCACGGCGAGGGCGTAGTGCCCGAAGACTCGATCGCACTGGGGAGTGGGCGCGGCGGCCCATTGCGAAGCGCAGGCGTCGAGGAAGCCGAGCCGTGGCTTGCCCAGATGGCTCGTGACCCTGCAACCGGCCGGGCGGCGAGACTGGGCAGGTCAGGCTTGCCCCACGCTGTTACAGCTTTCTCTCCGACTTGATCCTGGCGTAGGCGTCATTGGCCGCCTGCATCTTCTCGGTGGCGAATCTCGTGAAATCCTCGGGCAACCCCTTCGACTGGATCGTGTCGGGGTGATAGTCGCGGGCGATCTGACGGTACGCCTGCTTGACCTCGTCATCGGTCGCCTCTGATGTCAGACCCAGGACCTCGTAAGCCGAGGAATTCGCCAGACCGGTGGCCGCTCCAAACAGCGCCTTGCAGGATGCGTAGTCTTGGGACGACAGCCCCATCTCCAGTGCGAGACCCTGGATCAACGTCTCCTCGGCCGGGTGCAGCTGCCCATCGGCGTGTGCGATCTCGAGTAGCAACGTCACGATGTCCCGGATTCGGTCTGGCTGGTTGGCCATGATCTGCCGGACCTGATGGGCGAACTCGGCGGCAGGAATCGCACTTTCGCGTGCCCGGTTGAAGATACGCCCCGCCATGCGCCGATCGTCGACGCCCATGCCCAGGCGCTGGAGGAAGGCATCGAAGGTCCGCACCTCCTCGGCGGTCACCCTGCCGTCCGCCTTGGCGGTCTTGGCGGCCAGACTGATTACCGCGATCAGGAACGTCGATTGAAGTTCCTGGGCGGAATAGCCGCCGGCGCGCGACCGATACGCCGTAGCACGGTCTGCGAGGCCAACCTGCGCACCGACACTGCCGCCGATCATCGCACCAAGTGGACCGCCCAGCATGAAACCAACTGTGCCGCCCAACAGGGCGCCGAGAAGACCCATCGTTGATTCTCCAGAACTGATGCGCGTGTCGGGTCGGTGGCCATCCTGCCCTCGTACCGGTCGCCGTCATCACCAGGAAGTACCTTATCATCCCTGACTGTCCCGAGAACTCCATATCACGCGGCCCGCCGCTCGTAGTGGTGAGGTAGACCACCGACTTCCTGCGTCTGGATGATCTCGCGAAGCACGTGCCCCTGGAACCGGGGCGGCGAGGCTGGCAGGCTATCGGCCGCCCAGAAACACCACCTCCCTCGTCCGCGTGACGTCGCAAGCCGATGCCTGACGGTGATTGGCGCCAAGAAGGTACAGCGAACTGTCGAGTCCGGACACTAGCGATAGACTGCCTTGATTCGGCCCCAAGTTGTGGGCGGTACGGCCGTGCTCATGGTGCGGATCCTCATCCTGGTTCTGGACTCGTCACCCGGCTGGTAGTTGCAGTCGAAGCAATCGATGCGAAACTCGACATACGGGTACGCCATGTCTTCACAGTCGTAGTCCACGCCAATCCGAGAAAACTCCTGGGTCCCGAACGGATGGTATCCAAGTTGGAGAGGCGAGGAGACGGCGGCTGTGTACCAACGGCCAGCTTCACACTGGCATATGAACATCAAGCACGTATGCTCCTCGATATTCGAGAAGGGGCCGCTGCTCGGCGGCAGCTGCCAATCGTCAAGGATGCTCCCGTGCGGCGTCGTGTACTTGCAGCCGTCTTCTTCGCAGTCCCATTCGAGCGTGAACAGAATCGTTGAGATCCCTGCATCAAGAGAATCGAACTCAACGACAAAAGTGATAGGGGCTGAAAGGGGCCCTACGACCTCGTTGGTGAACGTCGTCAAATCGTTGTCCGTATCATGATCGAGGAACACACGATATGCGGTAGCCGGCGTGGCCAGGAAAGCAGCGGCGGGAACTGCGGTGAGCATGACAACGAAGAGTCTCCCAAGCAATGGAATCATCTCTCACGCTCCTTCGTCAGGAGTCAGTTGGCTCTGAGGACCGTCACTTCATCTTGCGGTTGGCGGCTCATCGGGCGCGCCGCGGCGTGGGCGCCGAAATCAGCCCAGGCTCAGTGGACGCCCCGAGGTGGGGGA
>JALGZO010000655.1 GCA_025774865.1 bacterium
TGGATCCACAAGCCGAAGAAGGGCGTGGTCCGGATCCATGCGCATGAGACCGGTGTCGCCCGGAGGAACTGGTCGGATGCGCCGGGAGAGTCCGAGATGGGGAAGCTACTCTGCTTCACGATCGCTCTGACCGTCGTGGCCGGTGCGCCGCCTGCGCTGGCGTGGCCCGGTTGCGAGGAGGATCGGCTCAGCGCCGTGGTCCACAGCGATACGCTCATCGTCTACCACGATGCCGCGACCTACAACTGCTGCATGGATGGTGTCGAGTACTCCGTGGTGCAGGACGATCGCCAGATCTGGATTCAAGAGATGGAGATCCTCACCGATCCGTGCGCGTGCCTGTGCTGTTTCGACGTCTCCGTCCAGATAGAAGACCTCATGGCGGGAAGCTACACGCTCGTCTTCACCTGGAGTGACTACGACACGGGCCAGTGGGAGCAGTGGACTGAGCAGGTCACCGTGCTCGACGCCGGCCAGGGTGGAGAGCCGTTCGTGAGTCGCGTGGACAACTCGGGGTGCATCGACCCGACCGCCGTTCCCGATCCCGACGTCGAGCCTGATAGTTGGGGCGGAGTGAAATTACTGTACAAGTGAGCTCAAAAGGAGAGCCACGCCGGGCCACTCAGTCGGGACCGGCTAACTTCGCCGAGCCTCGGGGTACGCTAGACGTCCGTCATCTCATACGCCTCGAGATCCAGAACCTTCTTCCTCGCGAGGCAAAGATCGTGGTGGGTGACGACGCGATCGACTACCGAGGAATCCACGGTTCGTGCCCAGGCCAGCCGCTCTCGCAGCGATTGCTCGCGCTTGTCGTAAAGAGGACATTCCATGGGGTTCGGATTGGCGATGAGATCATGGGGACAGCCGACGAGGAGGCGAATCAGATGGTCTCGAGACGGCTCGAATCCCGGATTCATTCCCTACCCCTCCTTCCTCCCCGGCGCCGAATCCCTCGTGCGCGATTACTGTCAAGGGTCCCGCCGCCGGATCTTGGGGTCTCCCCCTTTGTATCGACAGGTCCGGGAATCGTCTTGATGTGACTTGATGCCCGTGGCTACGGCACCGGTGCGGGGGTGAACCGGCCGAGCCAGCTACGGTCCCTCACCGCTCCAGGTGATGACGGAAGCGTCGAGCAGCGTGTCCATTGCGGGATACAGGACATACGCAACGAGTGCCGTCGCGAGAACGCAGAGACCGAAGATCGCGAAGCCGGTACTCCAGTAGTCTGCCGGTCGGCTCGCTGTGTCGGTTCTCGGATCGGCCTCGAAGACCGGAGGCAGCCCTCGAGCGCGCTTGGCCGAAGGGAAGGCTCTGGTCTGAGGGACGGTCGTTGCCGGTTTCCGGATCCTCACATCTTGGATGTTCTTGCGGGAAGTCATGTCTCACACTCCTTTCCGCCGTTAGCCCTCATAACAATGAAATACCCAAATGCGACGAAAGTTCCAGTGAGATGGTTTGAATTGCTCATGGGCCCGAGGGGTGGGGCGGCTTGCCTGCGCCCTTCGGAAGCGCTCTTGTTTGTACAATCGGCGCGGCTGCAGTACAATTATCTAGCGTGAACGATCCCGCCTCCGCCGACCGCCCCTCGAAGAGAGCGCATTCATGTCTCGATTGAACCGCCTTCTCTGCGAGGACGATGGGCAGGACCTGGTCGAGTACGGATTGCTCGCCTCGTTGATCTCCATCGTCGCGATCGTCTCCATCGGCACGCTGGGCCCGTTGGTCGGAGCTCTTTACACGTACGTCCACATCGCGATCAGATTCGCGCGGGCCGCGGTGGGCACCTAGCGAGCCGCGTGCTCCTTTTCCTCTATGGAAGCGGCCTCCTTCTCCACCCCCGCAAAGTCCCCCGCTCGCACGATCGACATGTCCTCGACACTGATGTGCTTCCGGAAGGCGCTCGCGATCTTGTCGTTCGTCGTGGCCGCCACGGCCGCTTCCACGTTCGCGTCCCATTCCATCGTGCGCCCGAGATACGCCTGATCGCGCAGCGTCCTCGCCAGCGTGGCGTCGCGTCCGCGAGAGACTTCACGGGACTGCAGCCAGCCCGTTCTTGCCTCTTCGAGCTCTTCATCCGTGAAGCCGTCGGAGAGAATCCTGTAGATCTCCTCGCGGAACGCCGCGAGGACCGCGTCGTCGTTCTGGGGCGCGTAGATGGCGTAGGCGGTGAACCACGCATTCTCGTCCAGAGAGCTCGCGTAGAATCGTGACCCGACGCCGTAGCTCAGCCCCTCGTCCTCGCGGATTCGCTTCGCCAGCCGGGAGCTCAAGAAGCCACCGCCGGTCATGAAGTTCCCGATCAGGAGTGCGGGATAGTCGGCATCGTCGTCGCGAAGCGCGATCCGCACGCCGGCCTGAAGTGCCACGCTCTCCTTGTCCGGCGTTTCGATCGCCTCGATGAGGGCGGGATGATCCTGGTATCGCGTGACGAGCCGCGAGTACTCGCGCGGGCTCTTCCAGTCCGCGAAGAGCTCGCCGGCGAGCGCCTCGATCTCGTCGGCGTCGAAGTCTCCCACGACCGCCATTTCCGCCGCGGAGGCACCGTAGAAGTTCTCGTGGAACTCCTTCAGCTGGCCGAGCTCCGTGGCGTTCAGCTCGGCGATGGCCTCGTCCGGCGTGAGGACGTAACGGACATCCTCGCGCGGCCACTGGGCCAGGTGGCGATAGAAGACGTTCGATGCCCGCCGCCGGGGATCACTCTTCGCTTCTTCCTGGCTCTGGAGTGATTGCTCGCGAAGCTGCTCGAGCTCCGACTCGGGGAACGAAGGATTCCGGAGGACGTCGGCGAGGAGTCGCAGCGCGTCGGGGAGCGTGGAGCGCGTCGCCTCGATCGCGGCGTCGACCGAGCTCTGGTATCCGTAAACCCGCATCGTGGCCTTGAGCGCGTCGACTTCGTCCTGGATCTGCTGTCGGGTCCGCGTCTGGGTGCCGCGCATCAACATGTCACCGGTGAGCCGGGCGATCGTCGCCTTGTTCTGGAGGCTCTTCTCATCGCCGATGTGCAGCCGAAGCGCCACGTTCACCGTCTCGCCGCGAGTCTTCTTCGGCACGGTGACGAGCTTCATGCCGCCAGGAAGCTGCGTGCGCCGCGCGTGAGACTCCACGCTCGCGGGTGACGTGTCGAACGCCTCGCCCTGGGCCATGGCCTCGCGTCCCGTGTAACCGGCGAGCAACTCCTCGAGGTCCGGGGACGGCGGAATCTCGACGCGGGACGGCTCTGTCGTGGGCAGGTAGAGGCCGACCGTACGATTGGACTCCTCGAAGTAGGTGTCGGCGACGCGGACGACGTCTTCTGCCGTCACCTTCTCCATCCGATCGCGGTAGAGGAAGATCATCCGCCAGTCGCCGAGGGAAGCCCACTCGCTGAGCCGAATCGCGGCGCGGGGAGAATCGCGCAACGTGAGCTCCCAGTTGCGAAGGAGCTTCGTCCTCGCGCGTTGCACGTCTTCGTCAGTCGGCGCATCGTTGGAGAACTGCTCGACGAGCTGGGTCATTTCATCCCGCACCTCGTCGAGGGGACCGGTCTCCCGGAGCTCGGCCTCGACGTACATCAGGGAGGCGTGCTTGAACCGGTCCGCGTTCGCGCGGACGGAGGTGGCCTTGTTCGTTTCCACGAGAGCCTTGTGAAGACGACCCGAGGGCGTATCCGCGAGGAGGAACGCGAGAACCTCGAGAGCGGCGTGGTCGGCATGCGAACCGGAGGGAATGTGATACCCGAGCGCGACGACTTGCTTGTCCCCCACGCGGCGAAGGGTAACCGTGCGCGCACCGTCCTGGGCCGGCTCTACCGTGTAGATGGGCGGCATCGGGACGTCGGGAGATTCGAGCGATCCGAACTTCTGCTGGATGAGCTCGAGCATTTGCGCCTCGTCGAACTTTCCGGCCACGACCAGCACCGCGTTGTCGGGGCGGTACCAGGTGCGATAGAAAGCCTGCAGCCGCTCGATGGGGACTTCTTCGATGTCGGAGCGCGATCCGATCGTCGTGTTGCCGTAGTTGTGCCAGAGAAAGGCCGTCGAGTAGACGCGTTCCTCGAGCACGCGGCTCGGATAGTTCTCGCCCATCTCGAACTCGTTGCGGACGACCGTCATTTCCGAGTCGAGATCCTCCCTCGAGACGTAGCTGTTCATCATGCGGTCGGCTTCGAGGTCGAGTGCCCATTCGATGTTTTCGTCGGTCGCCGCGACGGTCTCGTAATAGTTCGTGCGGTCGACCCACGTGGTTCCATTCGCTCGCGCCCCGTGCGAAGTCAACTCGGTCGGGATGTCCTCGTGGTCGGGTGTTCCCTGGAAGACCATGTGTTCGAGGAGATGGGCCATCCCCTTCTCGCCGTACCCCTCGTGCGCGGATCCCACGAGATACGTGATGTTGACGGTGGTCGTCTGCTTCGAGGGATCGGGGAACATGATGACCTGGAGGCCGTTGTCCAACCGGTACTCGTCGATACCCTCGACGGAGGTCACGTGCTCTACTCCCTTGGGGAGGGAGCCGCTCGGCGCGGCCGCGATCGGGTTCGAGATCATCCACGGCAGCGACAGTGTCACGGCGCAGAGCGACAGGAATCGAGTCATCGAGTTCTTCCTCCTTCAAGTGAGCGGTGGCGCGTCCGCGGCCGCCCTCGTGGCGCTCTCCGGCCAGCCCGTGAACCCGTGGATACTACTTCACTTGCGACGACCGGGACCAGGGGCTACGTTCGCGGCGGGAGGAGCTGATGGAACACGCCAGTCTGCCGAGAGTCCAGAGCGATCTGATCGACGCGCTGGTCGCTGGTCTCGCGCTTCCCGACGGGGTGGTCTTCGTGGGCGGGGTCCCCGGTTCGGGGAAGAGCGCGGTCAAGAGGGCGCTGATCGCGTCGATGGACCGTGATGCTTCGATCGTGCTGGTTACC
>JALGZO010000656.1 GCA_025774865.1 bacterium
GACGGAGATCAACCGGGGCCGCGCCTACTACACGGGGCTCGACGACCTGGGACGATTCCTTTTCGTGGACTACGTCCGCAACCGGAAGCTCCGAACGTACTGACCCCGAGCCTGTCCGAGAAGATCTCGATCGTGTGTCGAACGGCTAGCCGCCGATGGCCGACATCGTGCGCTCCGGCTTCACGAAGTCGGGGCGCCCGATCTTGTGCCCGGGCTCCTTCTTCGCCACGGCCCGCTCGACGAGAGCGGCCAGCTCCTCGTCCGGGGCTCCGCTGCGCAATAGCGACCTCACGTCGTGCTCGCGCACTGAGAAGAGGCACGTCCGAAGCTTCCCATCGGCGGTGATCCGGATCCGGTTGCAGTGACCGCAAAACGGCTCGGTCACGCTGCCGATCAAGCCGATCTCGCCCCGGCCGTCGGTGAAGCGGTAGCGCGTCGCCGGCCCGGTCCCGTCGGGCTCCCCGACTGGCTCGATCGGTCCGATCTCCCGCAGTATCGACAGAATCTCCGCGTTCGAAACGACCTGCTCGTTGGACCAAGCGTCCCCCATTCCGATCGGCATGTATTCGATGAACCGCAGTACGATGCCCTTCTCGCGCGCCAGCTCGGCGAGGGGGACGACCTCCGAGAGGTTCTTGTCCCGCTCGATGACCGCGTTGACCTTGATCGGTTCGAAACCGAAGTCGGCCGCGGCCTCGAGCCCCGCGAGGGCCGCATCGAGCGCGTCGCGGCGAGTGAGCTTTCGGTAGAGCTCGCGATTCAGGGTGTCGAGGCTCACGTTCAACCGGCTCAATCCCGCTTCCCGAAGGGGTTTCGCGAGGTGGGCCAGGCCGACTGCGTTCGTCGTCATCCCGACGTCGACGATGCCGGGTACGGCGACGAGCTTCGCCACGAGGTCCGGCAACCCCTTGCGAAGCAACGGCTCGCCGCCCGTGAGACGCAGTTTCCGGATCCCGAGCGGGACGAGGACCCGAACGAAACGCTCGATCTCCTCGAAGCTGAGGACCTCCTTGCGCGGGAGCCAGGTCACATCCTCCTGCGGGATGCAGTACGAACAGCGAAGATTGCAGCGATCGGTGACCGAGATTCGCAGGTTCACGATCTCGCGCCCGAAGGAGTCCACGAGCCGCGTCATCGGACGGTCGCCTCCGCGCCCGGACGCCGGTCCGACTCTGCCACTGAGAACCCGGGCGCCCACTCGACGGTGCCGTCGGTGAAATGCTCGTGCTTCCAAATCGGCAGCACTTCCTTGATCCGGTCGATCAGCCGGCGAGCCGCGGCGAAGGCCTGATCACGATGCGCCGCGGAGGCGGCCACCATCACACTCGCCTCGCCCACCTCGAGGAGACCCACCCGATGGACCGCCGCGACTCGATGGACATCCGCGTCGGCCAGAGCCTCGGCGGCAATCTCGGCGAGCTTCGTTCGGGCGAGGCTCTCCACCCCGACGTACTCGATCCGCTCGACCTCCCGGCCCTCGTGGTGGTTTCGGACCACCCCGGAGAACAGGACCACGCCGCCGGACGCAGGAGTCGTGACGAACGCCGTGAGCTTCGATTCCGACAGAGGCTCGGACGTGATCTCCGTGAGGGAGCGCTCGTGCGACGTGGCCATCATCAGCCTCCACTGACGGGCGGAATCAGGTGCAGCGAGGCCTCGTCGCCGACCGCGGCGCCGTCGGAGAGGTACTCGCGATCGGTGGCGAGCACCGAGCTCGCGAGAAGACCCTGGAGCCGAGGGTGGAGCGCGGCGAGCGCCTCCTTCACGTCGGCGCCGGTCGCCGACGCCCCGACTTCCACGCCTGCCCGCGACGCACCGGCGAGGTCCGCCGCCTGGGCGTGGAGAGCCACCTGAATGCGCCGGACCGTCATGTTCGCTCCTGGAGGGCGGGAACCTCGAATATACGGCGACGGCTGGAAGTCGAGCAACCACGCGGGGTTGACCGGGCGAAGCGCCGGGCCTAGACTCCCGCCCCCTCGAACCGCCTCGGAGGTGACCCCGTGAAGATCGTGCAACTGGAGGAGTTGCGCCATTTCGATCCGGCGAAGATGAGGAAGAACAACATCTTCGAGTCACCGCGCTTCGCGTGCGATCTCTATTGCCTCGAGCCCGGGCAATCCCAAATCCCGCACACCCACGAGGGCCTCGACAAGGTCTACGTCGTGCTCGAGGGAGAAGGCACGTTCCGAGTCGGAAGCGACGAGTCCGCGCTCGAAGCCGGCGAGGCGGTCATGGCCGAGGCCGGCGAGGTCCACGGCGTCGCGAACGAAGGGCCGGACCGCCTCGTGTGTCTCGTGTTTCTGGCGCCACATCCGGCGCCCTCCTGAGCGCGCACCCGCTCAGTCTTCGAACGTCACCGTCTCGAACATCTTCGGTCCGCCGTCCACCGTGCGATGCACGGGGCAGCGGGACACGATCTCCGTCAGCCTCGACTTCTGGGCGTCGTCGAAACTCCCCCGGATCGTGACGTGGGCCCGGATGACGTCGAGCCGGGCATCGTCGTCCTCCTCGCACTCGCGGCAGTCGCGAGCGTACTCCCGCGTGAATTCGTACCGGGCGCGCACCGACGTGAGCGCCCAACCCTTGTGGTGCGAGTACACGCGAAGGGTGAGCGCCGTGCACGCCCCGAGGGCCGCGAGCAGAAGCTCGTACGGATTGGGGCCCTGATCGGTGCCCCGAGCTTCGACCGGCTCGTCGGCGTTCCAGACATGATCACGGGCTTGCAGCCGAACGAGCGTGCCGTCGCCGAGCTCCGCGACCACCTTCGTCGTACCGGACATGACACCTCCCGGGGTTCCGTCTCGAAGGTCCTGCTTCCCTTTGCGATGGTTGCCCCTGAACCGCATGAGGCCGGGGATCTCCTCGCCCGCCGTTGCTGCTCGGCTCGCGAAGAGGATTGTAGCTCGCCTGCGCCGCGCTGACGCGGGCGAGTGGGTCCCCCGGGCCTGTTGCCGCTGGAGCCTCTTGGGCCGGGAGCGCTCGTCGCCGGCCGGCGCGACCGAGTTCAGATCACCATCCGCCGGAGCCGGGGTTCGCGAGGTCGGGAGGCACCCTCGAACGCGTCAGCGCAGCGCAGGCTCGCTTCGATGTCCCGCGAGCCGAGCAGCAACGGCGGGCGAGGGTGCCTCCCGACCTCGCGAAACCCGGACTCACCAGGAGTTCTCGAGACGGCACACGAGAGAAGATCAGTCGAGAATGACGACCTTGTGGACCTCGTGCTCCGCGCCGGCGCGCGCGCGCACGAAATAGACACCGCCCGCGACGGGTCGTCCTCGCGAATCTCGGGCGTCCCAGCGCGTCGGGTGCACGCCGGCCGGCTGGAACCCCGCCAGGAGCGACCTGACGTGACGCCCGCCCACGTCGTACACATCCACGCTCGCGTCCCCTGCGCCCGGAAGGGCGAGCACGAAATCGACCGCGCCGCGGGTCGGATTCGGCGTCGGGCTCGAAAGCCGGAACCGGTCGGGGATACCCGGAGCGACATCCGCTCCCGTGGACGGTGACCAGACTTCGATGAAGACCGTGAGGGTGTCGGGGCCCTGGAAGCTGTTGGACTCGAAGATGGTCTTCGCGCAGTACGACCCGAGGTCGAGCGTCGAGGTGTCGATCGTGAGCGTCAGGGGAGTCGTCCCTCCCGGGAACACCGTGGAGGACTCGGGATCGATCGAGGTCCAGTCGATCGCCTGGCCGCCACAGTTCTCGTATCTCGCGACCCAGTCCGCCGCCAGCCCGCCGAAGTTGTCGATTTGAACGGCATATTCCTTCACCGTTCCGAGTTCGACGGTGTCGAAGAAATCGGCCGTGACGACTTCGAGGTGAGGGTTCTCGGCGACCCGAATCGGCTTCCCTTCGATCGCCGCGTACTTCGTGTCGGCCGGGATCGCCTCGTACAAGCGGATGTCCCCCGACGGCCAGAACACCTGGATGCTGTCCACGACGGTATCGGCTCCGAGGCCCACGTGGATCGCCTGGTCGTTCGAGAAGCAGTTGTCGCTCTCGCCGAGCCTCGTGCGCCACTGAACGCCGGACGCGGTCACGAACCGGACCCGAGCGCCGATGCCGCTCCCGTTGCTCGTGAGACCGCGGAGGCGGAGAGAGATCCAGTGGTTCCCGTTCGGTGCGTTCATGAAGAGCTCTCGCGGACCGACGCCGAAAGGCGGGTGCTCGGCGCCGTTGTCCACGAAGAGGTCGAGGAAGCCGTCCCCGTCGACGTCTCCCCACGCCGCTCCGTCGGACATGCCGCGCGTCGCCCCCGCGACGCCCTCGGGACCGGCGACCTCGGAGAACGTGCCGTCGCCGTTGTTGCGGTAGAGGTAGTTCGGCTGGTTACCGGTGGACACGGTACCGCCGTTCGCGACGTACACGTCCGTCCAGCCATCGTTGTCGTAGTCGCCCCACGCCGCGGCCTTGCTGTTGAACGTCGAATCGTTCACGGCGAAAGCGGTGGCCGTGACCTCGGAGAAGGTCCCACCGCCGTCGTTGCGATAGAGCCGGTTCGACCAGTTTTGCGTGCTGTAGGGCGGAGGCGGATCGATCGACGGGGTCCAGGACAGGATCCCCGACCCGTTCGCGCGGAGCGACCCGCCCGCGTTGAGCTGACTCGGTCCGGTTCCCCCCACCTGGAAGTGCACGGTGTCCGTTCCCGTCACGCTCCACAGGAATAGGCCCTGCGCCCCGCCCCCGAAGGCCGGCGGCTGGCCGACCATGTCCGCGAGAGCCAGCGTGACGGGGAAAGAAGTCGCCGAGCTCCCGCCGTCCCCGTACCAGCAGGTCAGCCCGGCGTAGTCGGCCCGAATCGCGTCCAAGGTCAGACTGTCCCCGTCGGTGGTGAACACGACGCCGTCGTGCTCCCCGCTCGCGGCCTCCACGTAGAA
>JALGZO010000657.1 GCA_025774865.1 bacterium
GTGGTGAGTACGCGCGAGCGACGCATCGTGGTCAGCGTGGAGCAGGCGCTCTCGATGTCGTATGCCACGCAGCGTTTCGTGCAGCTCGGTTGGCGGGTCATCCGCGTGGAGGCCACGCCGAGAACGGGTGAGCGTTCCAAAGGGGATCCGAACCGCTACATCGGACGCGTCGTCGCCGGCGAGGACCGCCACAGCTACTACGTGGGGCCGAACGTGGGCAAGCAGGCCGTCGCCATCGACCTGAAGCGCGAGGAGGGGCGGGAGCTGCTGCACCGCCTGATCCGGGAGCTCCCCGTGGACGTGTTCTGCACGAACACTCTCCCGGCGCGCCACCGCGACCTCGGGTTCGATTACGAGACGCTCGACACCGTCCGGCCGGATCTGATCTGGTGTTGCATCTCGGCGATGGGGCTTTCTTACCCGGAGGTGCCCGGCTACGATCCGATGATGCAGGCGCTTTGTGGGTACATGGACATCACCGGGCATCCCGACGGCCCGCCTCTGCAGTGCGGCCCGCCGCTCATCGATCTCAAGGCGGGGGACGAGGCATTTGCCCAGGTGCTGCTCGCTCTCCTCGACTGCACCGAGAGCGGCCGGGGCCGGCGGATCGACATCTCCATGGCCCGGGCCGCCGTTTCCTGGCTGCAGACCTTTCTGCCCATGCTGGACATGGGAAGCGCCCCGTCGGAGATCCGCCGAGCGGGCAACGAGCACCGCCAGTTCATTCCGGTCAATGCGTACCCGACGCGAGACGGGTTCATCTTCCTCGCCGTCGGCAGCGACGTTCAGTGGGCCCGTCTGGTCGCGCAGCCACTCTTCGCCTCCTTGGACGAGCCGGGGCTGTCCACGAACGAGGGGCGTCGCGCCGCGAAGGAGGAGATCCACCGGGGGCTGGCCGGGATCACCGAGACGCGAAGCCTCGCGGAGCTCACGGACGTGCTGTCGCGGGCGGGAGTGCCGCACGCGCCGATCACGCCGATCGAGGAAGTGATGAACCTGCCCTTCGTGGCGTCCACCCGGCTCGAAACCGAAGCACCGGACGGCCGGCGCATCCGGTTGCCGCCGGCGGCGGTGAGCACGCCGTTTCTCGAGGAGCAGGAGGGCAAGCTCGCGTTCGCACCCGCCTACGGTGCGGACACAAGCGCCGTGCTCGCCGAGGTCGGGCTCGGCGACGCGGAGATCCGCCGCCTCCACGAAGGGGGGGTGATCGCGTGAGCGAGCTCACCTACCACCGGCCGAAGACGCTCGCGGAAGTGTGGCGCATCCGAGCCGAGTTCCCCGAGGCGCTCTACATCGCGGGCGGGACCGACGTGATGGGGCTCGTTCGCTCCGGGTGCGTTGGACCGAAGGCTCTGATCTCGCTTCGCCGCATCGACGAGCTTCACGGGATCGAAGTGAACGGGGCCGCCGACGGCGGGGGTACGCGCATCGGATCCTCGAGCACGATTGACGACGTTCTCGCGCACACCGCGCTCGGCGAGCGCTACCCGGTGTTGCACGACGCCGCCCGGCCTTTCGGCAGCGTGCAAGTCCGCAACCTCGCGACCGTGGGCGGCAATCTCTGCAACGCCTCGCCCTGTGCGGGCATGCCCCCGCCTCTGCTCGTGTTGGATGCGCGGGTACGTCTGGCCGGCCCCGAAGGGGAGCGGGAGATACCGCTCGGCGAGTTTTTCGTGGGCCCGGGCGAGACGTGTCTCGGACCGGACGAGGTGCTCACCGCCGTCGTGCTCGACCCGCCGCCGTCCGGGACCAGGTCGCGATACCTGCGAAAGGGCCGGGTGAGCACGGATCTGGCGTTCGTCAGCATCGCGGTGCTGCTCGGGTTGGACGGCGACCGCTGCACGCGGGCGCGGGTCGCCGCCGGTGCGGTGGCGCCCCGGCCGCTGCGTCTGCGCGCAGTGGAGCAGTTGCTGGAAGGCCGCCGCATCGGGCCGACGCTCTTGTCCGAAGCGCGCGCTCAGGTCGAGCGGGAGGTGTCCCCCATCACGGACGTGCGCGCGAGCGCCGAGTATCGGCGTCACCTCACCGGCGTTCTGTTTCAGCGAGCCGCCGAGTCGACGCTGAACGGAGATCGAAGATGACCGTGGAGTGCACGCTGAATGTCAACGGCCAGAAGACGGTCCTTCAGGTGTCGCCACGCCACCGTCTCCTCGACGCGCTACGAGGTCCGCTCGGGCTGATCGGAACCAAGGAGGGCTGCGGCGCCGGTGAATGTGGCGCCTGCACGGTGCTCATGGACGGGAAGGCGATCAATGCGTGTCTTCTTCCGGTGCTGGAAGCCGAAGGGCGAGAGATCACGACCGTCGAGGGATTGGTCCGCCCGGGCGGCCGCCTTTCGCCGATTCAGCAGGCCTTCGTCGAGCACGGCGGGATCCAGTGCGGATTCTGCAGTCCGGGAATGATCGTGGCGGCCACGGCGTTGCTGAGAGCCAACTCGTCGCCGAGCGACGCCGAGATCCGCGACGCGCTGGCGGGCAACCTCTGTCGCTGCACCGGCTACGTGCAGATCGTGGCCTCCGTGAAAGCGGCGGCCGACGAAATGCGCACCCGGGCGGCCGCGCCCGCCGGCGCGAGCGGCGGGGAACCGAAGGAAGCGCCGGAGGTCAGAAACGGGGTCACCGGGGGAGTTCGTGGTGACTGATCTGCGGTACATCGGCAAGGAGCGGACCCGGCCGGATGCGGCGGACAAGGCAGCCGGTCGGGCTCACTACGTCCACGACCTCGTTCGTCCCGGAATGCTCCACGGCAAGATCAAGTTCAGCGAGCACGCGCACGCCCGAATCAAGCGCATCGACACCTCGCAAGCGACGCGTCTGCCGGGCGTGCGCGCCGTGATCACCGGTTCCGACACCCCCGAGATTCGCATCGGGTTTCTGGGCGACAACTTTGCCCTCAAGCGGGACAAGGTTCGCCAGTTTCGCGACGAGGTCGCGGCCGTGGCGGCCATCGACCCGGACGTGGCGGCCGAGGCGGTGGAGCTGATCGAGGTGGAGTACGAACCGCTTCCGGCCGTCTTCAGCCCGGAGGAGGCCCTGGCGGACGACGCGCCTCTGTTGCACGAACGCGATTCCGCGGGGCGGCCGCGGGCGACCAACGTCGTGGACGTGACCTGCCGTCACGAGTCGGGTGACCTCGCGGCGGGAGAGCGGGCGGCGAAGCACGTCGTCGAGGGAGAGTTCACGACCCAGCTCGTTCAGCAGAGCTGCCTGGGCACCGCCGGCTGCATCGCCGAGTTCGAGGCGAACGGAAACCTCACGATGCGGGCGAAGACCCAGATTCCGTTTCTCGCCCAGCGTCACTTCAACGACGCGCTCCGGGCGATGGGGCTCGCCGGCCGCAACACGCGCGTGATCGTGCCGACCCTCGGTGGCGCTTTCGGCACGGGACTCGACACGCACGCGTACGAGTACATCGCGATTCTGCTCGCGCACCGGACGAACCGTCCCGTGAAGATCGTCTACGACCGTGAGGAGGAGTTCGCGAATCTCTCGCCGCGACAGTCCGCGCGGGTGCGCGTCGCCCAGGGCTGCGACCCCGACGGCCGCCTGACGTTCCGGCGCGCGGAGGTGCAACAGGACAACGGCGCGTACACGTCGTGGGGAGCGACCTATCCGACCGTGATGCTGCTGCCCGCCACGTCTCTCTATCGCGTCCCGAACATCCGCTTCGACGCCCAGCTCGTGTACACGAACAACACTTACTGCCAGGCCATGCGCGGCTACGGGAACCCAGAGATGACCTGGCCCATCGAAAGCAACCTGGACGACCTGGCCGAGGCCGCCGGCATCGACCCCTTCGAGCTCCGGATGATCAATCGCAACCGGCCCGGGGAGACGACCCCCATGGGGTTGAAGGTGGGCACGTGCGGGCTCGAGGAGTGCCTCGAGGAAACGGCGACGCGCCTCGACTGGAAGAAGAAGCGCGGCGCCCAGCGGGGCAAGCGTCGCGGCGTGGGGATGGCGTCGCTCATGCACGTCGGCGGCTCGGGCCGCATCTACCGCTCCGACGGCGGAGGGGTCATCCTCAAGCTGGACGACTTCGGTCACGTCAACGTCTCCTGCGGCGGAGTGGAGATGGGGCAGGGATTGCACTCGGCGCTGAGCCTGACGGTCGCCGAGTCTCTCGGTCTGCCGCCGGAACGTGTCACCATCAACCAGACGGATACGAGTACTTGCCCCTGGGATGTCGGAACTCACGCGAGTCGCGGTGCCTTCGTCGCCTGCAACGCCGCGCTCCTGGCCGCCGAGAAGGTGCGAAAGAAGATCTTCGCACTCGCCGAGGAGATCTTCCCCGCGGAGGTCGAGAAGAATCTCGAGCGCTACCGCCGGACGAACCCCGACCACCGACCGCCCCACTTCGACGTGACCGAGGCGTCCAAGGCGGAACGCTTCGAGCTGCGGGACGGCTTCATCCGGATCCGCGATGCACCGCGCGAGTCGTGGCTCCAGGTGGAGCTCGGTCGGCTTCTGCGGTCGATTCACTTCCGGGGCAAGGAGGGCCGGATGATCACGGCGGAGGCCTTCTACGAGCCGGACAGCGAGCTTCCCGACTGGAGTAAAGGAAAGGGCAATCTGTCGGCCGCCTACGCTTACGGAACGCAAGGGGCCGAGGTGGAGGTCGACGAGGAGACGGGAGACGTCCGGATCCTACGCATGGTGGCGGCGCACGACGTGGGCAAGGTCCTCAACCCGCAGACCCTCGCGGGACAGATCTACGGCGCCCTCGCTCAGGGCGTGGGCTACGCGCTCTACGAGGAGGTACGAACGCAGGACGGGCGAATCCTCAACCCGAGCTTCACCGACTACAAGATCCCGACCGCCCGTGACATGGACTTTCCGATCGACGTCGTGTTCGTCGAGACCGCCGAGGCAGGCCGCTGGACCATTCGGGGCCAAGGGGGTCGGTGAACCCGGTCTGGTGCCGACGGCGCCGGCCATCGCGAATGCCATTTACGACGCGGTGGGCGTACGGATCCGCGATCTGCCCATCACGCCGGAAAGAGTGCTCGCCGCTCTGAAAGGGAAATCAGATGTGCCCTGACCGCGACTCGAACTCCTCGCCCCACGTGCAAAGCGAGGTGCGACAGAAGCTTGCCGTGGAGATGATCTGTCCCTACGAGCCCGGGAAGCCGATTCGCGAAGTTCAGCGGGAACTCGGTCTCCAGAGGATCGTCAAACTGGCCTCGAACGAGAATCCGTTGGGGCCTTCGCCGCGAGTCATCGACACGCTCAACCGTGACCCGCTCGAGCTTCACACGTACCCCGATTACGACGGCTGGTATTTGCGGCAGGCGATCGCCCGCAAGCTCGGGACCCCCATGGAATCGATCGTGGTGGGCGCGGGCTCATCGGATCTGATGCGGCTGATCGCCGACGTCTATCTCGATCCCGGCACAGAGGCCCTGGTGAGCGACATCTGCTTTCCGGTGTACGCGAACGCCGCGCGAATCGAAGGTGCCAAGGTCGTCACCGTGCCGCTCGACGACGAGCTTCGCTACGATCTCGAACGGATGCACGATGCCCTCACCGACCGAACCCGAGTCGTCTTTCTCGCGTCGCCCAACAACCCGACCGGACTGGAGATCTCGGGCGGGGAGCTGAACGCCTTCATGGAGGAATTGCCCCCTCAGGTTCTCTGCGTGCTCGATCTGGCGTACCACGAGTACACGGACCCGGAACGGCGCGTGAATCCCCTGGAGCTGCTGCAACGGCACGCGAACCTGGTCCTGCTCCACACCTTTTCCAAGGTCTATGGTCTCGCCGGCCTGCGGGTGGGATATGCCGTCGCCGCCGAGGACGTGAGCGCGGCGTTGAGCCGCGTGCGCATTCCGTTCACCACCAGCACGCCGGCCCAGGTGGCGGGTCTCGTCGCGCTGGAGGACACGGAGCACACGGAGAAATCGGTGACGCTCAATGACGCCATGAGGCGACGTCTGGCGCGCGACCTCGGTGCGCTCGGGCTACGGACGTATCCGTCGGGCGCCAACTTCGTGCTCACGGACGCTGGCGTCGACGCCGACGCCGTCTTCGTGCGCATGCTGCGGCGAGGAGTGATCGTCCGCCCCATGCGCGATCCCCGCCTGAACACCTGCCTTCGCATCACGACCGGCACCGAGGAGCAGCTGGACCTCGCGATCGGCGCCCTCGGCGAGGTGCTGGCGGAGTGCAAGTCTCCCACGCCGTCCGGGAGGGGTTCGGGATGACCCTCGACACGCGACGCTCGCATCGCAACCCTCTACTCGAGAAGCCCGCTCGTGGGTTGCCGCGGCGAATCGCCGTCATCGGCGCCGGGACGATCGGTCCGGACATCGCGTACTACCTTGCCAGCTCCGTCCCCGGGCTGAACCTGACTCTGGTCGATGTCGTGCCCGAAGCGCTCGAGCGTGCGAAGAAGCGCCTCGCGGGCTACGTGGACAAGGGTCTCGCGAAGAGGAAGCTGACCGAGGAAGAGGCCCGCGGCGTCCGCGAGAACGTCGTCCCGACCCTGGACTACGGCGACATCGCGGACTGCGACTGGGTGGTGGAGGCGGCGACCGAGAACCTCGAGCTCAAGCATCGGATCTTCGAGCAGATCGAAGCGGTCGTCTCTCCCGAGGCCCTGATCACGTCGAACACGAGCTCCCT
>JALGZO010000658.1 GCA_025774865.1 bacterium
GCTCGCGCAGGACCTCGTCGAGCGCGATTACGTCAGTCGAAGATCCGGGCAACGAAAGCGGGACGTTGTCGATGTCCAGCCGCTTCCAGTCGCCGCCGCGCTTCGCCGCCCCTTTGTGACGCGCGTAGTCCACCAGGATCCGCCGCATGGCCCGGGCGGCGGCGCCGAAGAAGTGACCACGGCTGTTCCACCCCGGGTCTTCGCTGCCGACCAACCGCATGTATGCTTCGTGGACCAGAGCGGTGGGTTGAAGAGTGTCTCCGGACTTGACCTCCGGAGCGATGGTGCGAGCGAGACGTCGGAGCTCGTCGTAGAGCAACGGGAGGAGGTCTCCGGCCGCATGCGGGCGGCCCTGAGCGGCGACGCTGAGAAGCCGGATGACCTCTCGAGAGGCTTGCGGGTCCGGATTCGGGGGTTTCGAGTTCATGGGCGTGAAGGGTTTCGTCGTCCGTTTCCGCACGGATCGTACGGCAGGAGTGCGGGAGACCCCAGGGCGGATGCCGCGCGGGTCGCTCGAGAATCGCGTCCGCCAAGGCCGGCCGAGACGCCCGCATGATACCATGCTCCGCACTCGCGACGGCCAGACCCTCGAAGGAGACATGTGCAATGGCCCCAAGACCCTTGTTTCTCGGAAAGTACCTGCTCCCGCTCGTTTGCGGTTCGTTGATGGTGGCCGGCTGCTCCTCGGACGACAGCTCGCTCGTCACGGTGACAGGCAGTGTCGTGAACATCGACACCTCGGCGCCCGCCGAGGGAGTGGTGGTTTCCCTGCTCGGCCGATCGGACCTCTACGCGTCTGCCACCACGGGGCCGGACGGACTCTTCACGCTGGAGGTTCCGGCGGGGAGCGCGTTCGAGCTGGTCACGAACGACTGGGGCGGGTTGGACAAGGACACCCCTCTGGCACGCGCGGCCGTCGATGACCACTGGCTGACGTTCATCAATGTGGATCCTGCCCTCGCCACGATCACGGATGACACCGCGATCGTCGTCCATGCGTGTCCCACGGCCGGCAGTCCCCATACGTGGAACAACGGACAGGCGGGGCTCGGATCGGCCGCCGTATGGCAGAACTTCCTGGAGAGCTCGACGACCGCGCCCCAATACACGGATGCCGTGGATCTTTCGGGGAAGATCGTGGTCTTCTTCCATTTCGGCACGCCGCCCAACAACGACCTCGGGATCCCGGTCAATCACATCACGGGAACTCAGGTCGACTTCGTCGAGCAGGACTTCGGTCGAATGGGGTACTGGTCCGTTCCCGATGTCTTCAATTTCCAGGTCGAGGGGCACGAGGGATCAGCCGTACAGGATGCGTCCGTCGGGCCCGACATGTTCACCGGCGGGGCCGCGAACGGTCCGGGCACGAGCGTGTCCATCGCGATCGCGAATCAGGCCTACTCGGACGACACCGTTACCCTCACGCTCGTGGACACGGACGGCGCTCGGAACATCGACTTCAGCTCCGTCAGTCCCCTCGTCGTTCCAGTGCGCGATCAGGCCGCGACATTCGTGGCTCTCGGTTCCGTGGACAACGTCGTGGCCACGATCACGGAAGGGATTTGTGCCACGGGAAGGCCTCTCGCGGTCTGCCAGTGATCCAGCACCTCGACGGCCGCTTCTGCGTGGCGGAGCCATGGTGAGAGGGCGACCGGGTTCTGCTGGCGCGCTCATTCAGGTCTCGATCCTGCTCGCAATGCTGGGCGGGTGGGCAGATGCGCACGCCCAGGCCTGGCTCCCTTTCAAAGGCGAGGGGACCCTGGACGTGTCCTACTCTCGTTTCCACGGCGGTGATCACCTCTACTCCTCGGACGCCATCGACGGAACCACGTCACGCGGATACACGGCGGAGGGCAACCGCTGGTATCTCGGGGACACGACCTCGCACACCGTTCAGGCCGTGGTCGACTATGCGTTCGCGGATCGCTGGGCCGGCACGGTCGGTCTCGCATACGTCGCGACGAAGTACGTAGGGAGCGCGCCGGTGAATCTCGAGGTCGATGACGGGGATGTCCACGCGACCATCCAGGACGCGGGGTTCCAGCTTCGGTACGCACTCCTGCTGCACCCCGTCGCGATCACGCCAGAGGTCGGGTATGGGCTCCCGATGGCCGACTACGTCAGTCATGGCCACGCTGCACAGGGGCTCGGATTCGCCGAGTGGCGAGTCGGGCTGAGCGTGGGGCAGCCCCTCGGTTCCTGGCTGCCGCGAACGCACCTTCACGGCCGGCTCACTCACTCGGTGGGCGAGCGACAGAACGATCGTCGGATCCGCCGCACGCTTTTCGATTTCGAGGTCGGACACCGCCCCTGGTCATCGGTGGGGCTTCGGTTCCTGGGCAGCTTCCTCGACACCGCCGGCGGCCAGGACTGGCTGGACGCCGACAGCTCAATTCACGGTTCGGGGGAGGGCTTCGTCGGTACGGCGTTCAGCGCGTCCTCCTACGTTCGACTGGGTGGCGGCATCGGGTACTCACCGCACCACAGACTGAGCCTCAACGCGACCTACATTTCGACCGTGTGGGGCGAAAACATCGAGGATGGAGACTTCCTTCTCCTCGGAGCCAGCTGGGCGTTTCGGACTCCGCTGAGCCCGGATTGGGGTTGGTAGCGAGCAGAGTCACCCGGATCGAGCGGCGCCGCTTCCCTCGCGGACGAGCCGCGCCAAGGACTCCACGTAGGGCGCCTCCGCAATCCCCTGCTCCGTGATGATCGCCGCCACGAGCTCGTGAGGCGTCACATCGAACGCGGGATTCAGCGCGCTAACTCCTTCGGGTGTAACGCGTAAGCCTCGGGGGCTCGTCACTTCCTCGGGGGAGCGCTCCTCGATCGGGATCTCGCGGCCGGTGGCGACGGCCAGATCGACCGTGGACGTGGGAGCGGCCACGTAGAAGGGAACTCCATGCTCTCGCGCCAGGACGGCGAGCGGATAGGTGCCGATCTTGTTCGCCACGTCGCCGTTGGCCGCGATCCGGTCGGCTCCCACGACAATCCGATCCACGTCGCCGCGCGAGAGGATCCAGCCGGCCGCGTTGTCGCACAGAACGGTGACCGGCACTCCCATCTTCTGGCACTCCCACGCCGTGAGACGGGCTCCCTGGAGAAGGGGGCGGGTCTCGTCGGAGAGGACACGGACGTCCTTGCCGGCGGCCGCGGCCGCATAGACGACGGCGAGGGCCGTACCCCGCCCGGCCGTCGCCAGCGCCCCGGCGTTGCAGTGCGTGAGTACCGTGGCTCGGTCCGGGATGAGCTCGGCTCCGAACCGGCCGAGGGCCTCGCACGCGTCCACGTCCTCCCGCTCGATGGCTTGCGCCTCCTCGAGGAGCGCGGCCCTCTGTGCCGCCGGGTCCCGCCCGGCGACCCGGTCGAGCACGCCGAGCATGCGGTCGATCGCCCACGGCAGATTGACGGCCGTGGGGCGGGCGGCGCGCAGCATCTCGAGCTTCCCGGAGACGGCGCGACGGAAATCGCCCGGCTCCGGCTCGCGGCAGCCGTTCGCGGCGAGGACGGCGCCGTACGCCGCCGCGACGCCGATCGCGGGCGCGCCGCGCACGGACAGGCGCTGGATCGCCGCGGCGACCTCCTCGGGGGACTCGCACCGGAGGTAGACTTCTTCGTCGGGCAGCTTCGTCTGATCGAGAAGAACGAGCGTGCCGTCGTCCCACCGCATCGTGAAGAACTTCACGGGCGGCTACCGGTACGCCGGGTTCGAGTAGTCGAACCGACAGCCCGCGTCCCACTCCGAGCGCTGATTGCCGTGCGCCGGGATGCCTCCCGCGTCTTTGATCATCCGGGCGAGGTGCATCAGGTTCCACGTCATGAACGTCGTGTTGCGATTCGTGAAGTCGTTCTCGGGGCCTCCCGAGCCGGGATCGAGATACGACGGACCGGGACCGACGGAACCGAGCCAGCCGGCGTCGGCCTGCGGCGGGATGACGTAACCGAGGTGCGACAAGGAGTACAGGATGTTCATCGCACAGTGCTTCGCGCCGTCCTCGTTTCCGGTGATGAGACAGCCACCGACCTTACCGTAGTCCGCGTACTGCCCGTGCTCGTTGAGAAGGTGGGAGTTCGCGTAGAGACGCTCGATGACCTGGTTGCAGATCGAGGTCTTCTCGCCGAGCCAGATCGACGACGTGATCACGACGATGTCGGAGCGCCGAACCTTGTCGTAGATCTGCGGCCAGTCGTCCGTCTCCCAGCCGTGCTCGGTCATGTCTCCGTAGACGCCAGTGGCGATGTCATAGTCGACGGGACGAAGGGTCTCTGTCTCGACGTCGTTCTTCTCCATGATCGACCGCGAGATGTCGATCAGACCCTCCGTGTGCGACATCTCCGGAGACCTCTTCAAGGTGCAATTCAGGAAGATCGCGCGCAGGTCGCTGAAGTCCCACGCGCTCTGGCTGCACATCGCCAGCTGCTTCTCGTTCAGTTCCGCCATTTCGCCGACTCCCTCTCGTCCGGGCTGATTCCGATCGACGCGCGCACGACGCGTCGGGTCAGGTACGATATCGCAAGTTGGGCTGCCGAGGGGCCGCCACGCGCAACCCTCGGAGACCACCAGACCACTCACCGGTGACGCGCGGAAGACCGTCCGCGCCCAGACGAGGAGGCTTCGATGAGCACGGTTCCCCGCCGAGAGGTCCTCACGGGCGTCATCGTATGCGGTGTCGCGCCGGTCGCCCAGGCGGTGTTCGGGCCGCTCGTGGCGCGGGCCGAGGGGACCCCGACCGAGACGCTCTACTCCGGGTACCCGACCGCGGATCCGGGGATCGTCCGGGAGACGGTGCTGGTCTCGCACGCGAGGTTCGACCGTCTCCGCGAGATCGTGACCGCGCAGCCGGCCCTGACGAGAGCGGC
>JALGZO010000659.1 GCA_025774865.1 bacterium
GCGCACGGCGTGGGCGGGCCGAGCGTTCCAGGCCGTAGCCACGAGGATCGCCAGGCCCAGCGCGAAGACTCCTCGAACGAATGCGCTGTTAACCATGGGTACCGTCCTTCCCCTTGTCGAGATTCAGCTGGACCGTGGTGGTGTAGCCGAGGATCGTCTGAGAAGCGACCAGCTTGTCTCGGTGTACCGCGACGATGCGGCCGTTCTTCACGCGATCCCCCTTGCGAAGGATGTAGCTGATCCCCTCCGTATCCTCGACGATGCAGAAGGGCTTCGGATGTGCCCAAACGACCCCTACCAGCGTCACGACGGAGAGATCGACGATCTGCGTCCGATCCTGATCCGACGAGATGAGGGAACGGAACGGATCCCGGGTCCTCGTGGCCCGGTAGGCCTGGGCGTACTCCCGCAGCGACTCGGCCTCGGACTGCTCCGACACCAGGCCCCCGCCCGACGCCTCCGCGCCCTCCGAACCGCCACCCGACATCGGCTGCTTGGTCGTGGCCGATCCTCCGACCACCTGCGGCACCGGCGACTCGGCCGGATCCTCGGGACTCGGATTGGTGGACGACTTCACCATGGAAGGAATCTGCTTCTTGTTCTTGGACGAAGTCCCCCCCGAGAAACCGGAGAGCGCCTCGTCAGGACCGCGATCGCAGCCCGCAACGGCGAACGCTGCAACCGCCAGCACGGCGAGAAACCTCCGCGACACGGTGCGCTCAGTGGCTTCCACGCTTCCCTCCGCTCGCTCTCGGGGTCTGGTTCAGCTCGGCCGGGGCCGGAGTGGTCGCAGCCCCACCACCTGGAATCAACGTGTACGCCGCGAGATCCATCGTCGCCTCGACGAGATCAGGCAGCTCGGCGTCGATGGGGTTCGTCACATTCTTCAGATCGACCGAGTTCACGTTGATGATGCGAGGCAAATTGCTGACACGGCTGAGGAACATCCCGATCTCGTGGTAGCCGCCGCTCACCGTCACCGCGATCGGATTCTCCATGTAGATCTCGCGGGGAGCCGGAGGCCTCGGCTCGAACAGCAGGAAGTCGACCCCGGACCTCTGCCCGGCCACCGTCACCTGCGAGAGCACTTCGGCCATTTCCTGGCTCGTGGGCAGCAGCGACTTCGCCTCCTCCCATTGCTCCGAGATGGCCTCGTACTCGGCCCGGACCTGGGGCAGCCGACTGGCCGTCTGCTTCGCCTTCATCAGATCGGACGAAAGCGTCTCGTACTGCTCCTCCAGGTTCGCGATCTCCTCGGCCCGCGTCTGGAACCCGAACGGCAGGGCCTTCGCGATGAAGAAGAAGTGACCGATCGTGACCGCCACCAGGGTGACCATCAGCGCAATCTGAATGTTCGGATCTCGAAGATCGAAGTTCCCCATTCCGATCGCCCCTTACGACTCGCCGACAACGGCGTTGTTGATGGAGGAAGTCACGGTGAAGGCGACGGCGTTCTGTTCGTCCACCAGCTGCCGCCTGGCGACCGTCAGCTCCACGTTGTTGAACACTTCCGAATTCTCGAGGCGCGACATCAGATCGGACACGACGAGGTTGGAGAACGCGAAGCCGTCGATCGCTACCCGGTCCGGATCCAAGTTCTTCAACGACGTCAGCCACAGGTAACGTGGAATCGTCTGGGCCACTTCGTCGAGGATCGCGACGGTCCGGAATCGAGTCCTGTCCAACGTTCTCACGAGAACGAGCCGCCGGTTCAGCTCCTGCTCCTTTTGGACCATCTCGTTGATGAGGGCGATCGTCTTCTTGTACTGCTCCGTCTCCGCCCGAGCCGCGGCGACGTCCTGCTCCACCGCCGCCAACTTCGCGCTCTGCAGCGTCAAGGTCGCCAGGCAACCCACCACGACGACCCCGAGAAGGGAGAACGGGATCACCTTCGTGCGGTCGAACGAGATGGCCAAACGCTTCTTCTTGCGACTCTCCTGAGGGAGAAGGTTGATGCGAATCATGTCAATCGCCCCCCTGTCGAAGCGCGAGCCCGGCGGCGACCATGTAGTGGGGCCCGAGAATCTCCGGGTCGTCGTCACCGAACATGCCTTCTTCCCAGCTCACGTTGCGGAACGGGTTCGCGATCTCCACCGGGGAGCCCTGGTGCTTCTCGATCGATTCACGAAGACCGGGCGCGAAGGAGCTCCCGCCCGACAGGCAAATGCGATCGATGTGGTCCGCTTCGCCCGAGGCCCGGAGATACGAAAGCGACTTCTCGATTCCGACCGCCAGCTCTTCACCCACGAGCCCGACGATCGACTGCAGGTCCTCGAGCCTCTCCTCTCCGGGGTTCTCGAGGATCTCGGCGGCCTCGTCCTGGTCGACGCCGAGGTCCTTCTGCACCGCCTCGAGAATCGAGTTGCCCGCGAAGGAGAGATCACGCGTGAAGTACGGGACCCCGTCCCGGACGATGTTCACGTTGGTCACGAAGCAGCCCACGTTCAACAGGAGCGTGACCGTTCCCTCGGGATGGTCGTAGTTTTGCTCGTAGGCGTTCTGAACGGCGAACGAGTCCACGTCGATCGTGACCGCGCTGAGCCCGGCCGCTCGGAGCAGTGACGCTCGCGACTCGAGCATCTCCTTTTTTGCGGCGACGAGAAGAACGTCCATCTTGTCCGGACGGGTTTCGCGGTCGAGCACTTGGAAGTCGATCGAGACGTCATCGATGTCGAACGGAATGTGCTGCTCCGCCTCCCACTGGATGGCGTCTCGGGCTTCGTCGTCGTTCATCACGTCCATCTGGATCTTCTTGACGATGACAGCACGCCCGCTGACGGCCGCCACGACTTCCTTCGACGCGATCTCGTTCGCTTCCATGAGCTCGACGATCGTGTCCACGACGACGTCGTGGTCCATGATCTCGCCGTCGACGATGGCCTCCGGCAACAGTCCGCAGCGCCCGAATTTGACGAGCGCCGGGATGCTCCCGGAGTGATCGAGCTCGACCACCTTCACCGAGCTCGAGCCGATGTCGAGGCCGACCGTTCTCCTGGATCCCCGACCGAACTGGAACATGCTGTCTTCGTCCTCCGTAGTGGCGATCGTTGCCTCTCGCCGGCGTCAGGGACCTCGCTCGTCGAGATTCCCGGCCACGACGATCGAAACGGGCGAATCGAGCAGGTAGGGCGACTCCCCAGCTTCCCGGAAGTCTCCGTCCCGCAGGTTGATCCAGACCCGCAGCTCGTCCCCGCCGGTGACCAAGTCATCGTCGCCGTCGCCGTCCAGATCGAGCGCCGCCAGCGCCGCGGGATCGGAGCCGGCAATCTCGAGACGTGGCACCAGCTCCTGGCCGCGAAGCTCGTAAACCGTCGTCGCTTCTCCGCGGACGGCGACGAGACAGGTGACCGACCCCTCTCGTCCGAACCGACCCGGAACGAGCGCGATCGGCTCACCGGGCACGGAGACCATGCTCGACAGGACCGGCTCTGATCCTGGTCTCGTATCGGCAGGGCCTCCCCACGACTCAAGCGTTGCCTCCCCGGGCGAGGACGAGAGAATCCACAGTGGGCCGGCGGGACCGGCTCGGGCGAGACCACGGATTCGAGCGCGATTGGCGCCGGCCGCGACGAGACGAACGGAAGGAGCCCAGGAGGCGGTCTCGGCCTCGAGGCGCGTCCATACGTGCACTTCCCCCGTGTCCAGTCCGAGCAGGGCGACGAAGATTTCTGGAAAGCCGTCGCCGTCAAGATCGGCAAGTTCGAGCAACTCGGGCGCGAGGGTCAGCGTGGAGCGTTGCGTCGGCTCGTCCGCGAGGTCGAGCCGGATGTCGAGCGCGCCGTCGCTCGATACGGTCACCAGGTCGAGCCGATCGTCGGCGTCGAGATCGCCGATCGCGGTTGCGACCACGTCACCCTCGGTCGAGATCGAGTGGCCCGAATCGAACCGGCCGGCCCCCTGGTTGTAATAGAACGCCACTTCGCCGAAGCCGACGGAAAGGACGAGGTCGGGCAGGCGGTCTCCGTTGACGTCCGCGATCAGGGGTCTCGCCGGTGGCCCGGTCGTGAGAACGCCGGCCGGGGTGAACCCGCCGGCACCGGTGCCGATCCACGGGTGTGCGACTCCCCCCTCATCGAAGAGGAAGAGATCGGGAGTGGAGATGCGCGTCTTCACGTTCACCGATCCTCCGCCGATCTTCGTCGTCGGACCGGTCTCCCCACCGACGTGCACCTCGAACTCGTGCGCGCCGGTCTGCGTCCACGCGTAGGTGTCGACGGTCGCGACGACCTGCTCGCGCACCGAGTCGAGCGCCCCGTCGACCGGGCGCATCTCGATTCGCTCCTCGCCGTCCTCGCGTGGCCACACCAGCGTGACCTCGGTGATCGGATCGACCGATCCCGTCCGAACCACCGTCGCCCACACGTTGACCGCCATCGTCCCGAAGGCGATGTCGCTCGGGGCCTCGAGCAGCTCCAGTACGAGTGAGTCCCGGGAAGGCATCGTCCGGACGGCCGGAACGTCGACGACCGCTTGCGAGAGGGCTTCCCCACCCCACCCAACGATCCCGAGAAGCGCCAGCCCGGCGATGCGCGAAATCATCAACTGAGCTCGTACTCCTTCAGCTTCGCCCACAGCGTCTTGTACGAGACGCCGAGACGCCGCGCCGCTTCCGCGCGGTTGCCAGCCGTCTCGCGCATCACGCGTCGGATCTCCTCCGACTCGGCCCGGCGTTGCGCACGCCGACCCACGTCGAGCAGCGTGAGACCTTCCGACCGCTCCCCGCCTTCTTCCTCCGCGGCGGGACTGTCCAGTTGCCCGAAGTGCTCCGGGAGAAGCTTGTCGCCTTCGGCCAGGATCATCGCCCGCTCGACCACGTTCTGAAGTTGCCGAACGTTG
>JALGZO010000660.1 GCA_025774865.1 bacterium
TCTACATCATCGGGAGCGGATCCGGGATCGACATCGTCGGCAACACCATCGGGCTCGACGCGAACGGCGATCCGGTGCTCGGCAGTGTCACCGGCGTCGACGTGGAGAGCTTCGGGTTCGCCGGGGTCACCGACATCACGGTCGGAGGGACGGGGCCGGGCCAGGGGAACGTGATCGCCGGCCACATCTTCAGGGCCGTCACCGTCGGGAGAGTCGTGCCGCAGGTCCGGATCTCCGGCAACTCGATCTATGCCAACGGCGAGCTCGGAATCGAGCTGGTCGACGATGCCTCTCAGTACGGCGTGACCGTCAACGATCCGCTCGACGCCGACACGGGTGGGAACGGCCTTCAGAACTTCCCCGAGATCGCTTCGGCCTCGACGAACGGCGCCACCGTGCAGATCGTGGGAACACTCCACAGCAGCCCGTCGGACGAGTTCAGCCTCGACTTCTTCGCCTCGCCAACGTGCGACGCAACGGGATTCGGCGAGGGAGAGATGTATCTCGGGTCCACAACCGTCTTCACGAACGGTGCCGGCGACGCGAGCTTCGACGTCATTCTCGGCGCCGCGGTTCCGGAAGGCTGGGTCGCCACGTCGACCGCGACGTTGGAGCCACTCGGGGCTACCTCGGAGTTCTCCGCCTGTGTCGTCATCGAAGTGGGGAACGCGACCGCGACACCGGTCGTGTCGGCGGGTGCGTCGGGAATCCGCCTCTTGCCGAGCACTCCGAACCCGTTCCGTCTCGACACGGCGATCCATTACACGCTGCCGGCGGCGGTGGATGTCCACCTGGCCGTCTACGATGCGGCCGGCAGGTTGGTCCGGGTTCTGGAGAACGCTCGACGGCCGGCTGGCTCTCACCGAGTCGTCTGGGACGGCCGGAGCGGGGACGGGCGGCGAGTCGCGGGCGGCGTCTACTTCTATCGGCTCCGGGCCGGGGGCGAAGCGCTCACGAGACGCGCGATTCTGACACGGTAATCAGCGCAGCCGCCCGCCGCCGGCGCCGTCGACGAGCGGCCGGGCGCGTCAGATCCAGCGCTTGCGGCGAAAGACGACGACCAGCCCGATGGCGATCACCACGAGCAGGACGCAGACGATCAGGAACGCCCAGGGGTTTTCGGTTCCTGGGATTCCGCCCACGTTGATCCCCAGGAGACCTGTCAAGAGGCCCAGCGGCAGGAACACCGCGGCCACGATGGAGAGAACGTACATCGTGATTCATCTGCTCGGACAGACGGCTGTTCAGCTCGTCCTGGGAGACGGCGGCGCGGTCGCGCGCGGAATCGAGATCCTCCACGTAGCGGGTCGTGCGGTCCGCGATCTCCCGCAGCTCGACGCGGTGCATGTCGCTCAGCCAGCTCACGCGCTCGCCGTACAGGTGCCCGAGGACGTCCCGCTGCGGGGCGAGATATCGCCGCATCGAGATCGCGCACCGCCGGAACGCCCCGATCTTGGCGCGGAGCTCGTAGCTTTCCCCCGAGAGCACTTCGTCCTCCAGGGCGTCGACGTCGTCGTCCAGATCGGAGAGGACGGATCCCATCCGGTTCGTCAGAGCGTCCGCGAGCACGACGAGAACTTCGGCCGAGTCCTTCGGGCCGTCCCCGGTCGTGAACTTCGTGCAAACGTCGTCCACGGCCAGAAGGCGCCGACTGCGGAGAGTGATGACGCGCTTCGCCTCGACCCAGATGCGGAGCGAGACCATGTCCTCCGGATCCGCGCCGGGGTTGAGGTTCACTCCTCGCAGAATCACCAGAAGCCCGTCGTGAGTGACGACGCTACGGGGCCGGGTCTCGGGCGTCTGGAGCGCCTCCCGGGTCGCCGGGTCGAGACCGCTCTCTTCGGTCAACCAGCGGCCACTCTCCGTGCCCGTGTAGTCGAGGTGGATCCAGAGCGGAGGACCGTCCGGGCTCCAGCGGCGGATGTCCTCCCACCCTACCTCCGCGGCCGACCCCTTTCCGTCGAGTTGCAGAGCAACGATCAATCCGTCGTCCGTCGCCATGTCGCGCTTCTCCCTCCGTTTGTGCGGGAATCCAGGTCCGGATCGATGAAGTACGCCCCTGATGGGCTCGCCCCGGGAGGCGGTCACCCGCCGTCCGCCGGCGCGGATTCCGCTACACGGGTAGCACGAGTCGGGTGG
>JALGZO010000661.1 GCA_025774865.1 bacterium
TCGCCGGGAGAATCACGCACGCGCTCGCGTTCATCTCCAACGTCTTCCCGGCGATCTCGTCGGCCTCGAGACCTTTGCTCTCACCGGCCAGGTGCTCGGCCGCCTTCGCGTCGATCTCCTTCTCGTAGATCGAACCCTGGACGATCACGCGCTTGCCCGCGAGATCCTTCGGAAAGGCGTACTTGCCGCCGCAGCCGGACGACCAGCGCACCCAGATCGGATCGCCCTCGCCGTCGGTCATCGTCATCCAGCAACCCTTCGACTGACAGACGTTTGCGGCCGTCGCCTCGACGAGAATCGTCTTCTCGAAGTAGCCCTCCGGACTGCTCGTGACCGCGGCAAGGCGAACGGGCGCCTCCACGGTGATCTCCTCGCCGACCTGAACGGCTCCGGCCGGAGCCTCGTAGCCTCCGTGGTGCGCTTTCTCTTCGTGTTTTCCTCCGCCGAGCTTGATTCCGCTGCCGCCCTTGCTCCCGTGCTCCACCTTGACCGAGCATCCGGCGACGAGCGCCGCCGCCAGCACGGCGATCCAGATCTTACCCATGTCAGTCCTTTCGGCTCCGGGTCGAGGGGACGAGAAACGGCAGCATCAACATCGGGCCGAACGCGATCAACGCGTCGAGCCGGATGGTCGCCGCGTAACCGGCAACGTCCGCCATTCTCCCCTGCCAGATGCTCGAGTACGAGTACACGATGTTCTTCAGGGCCATATACCCCGTGAACTGCGTCCCCGCCACGAGCGGAGACGTCAGGCCCATGAACACGGCGATCGCGGTCCCTTGCAGGAGCCCGCTCGTGAAGTTGTAAAGAATCGCCACGCGATAGTACTCCGCGATCGTCACTCCTTCCATCCCCGCCGCGCCCGTGAACTGCCCGGAGAGCCAGAACGTGGGGATCGTCGTGAGGCCGTACCAGACCGCGAGCATCCGGCGGTGGCCGAGGCGGTCCGAGACCCAGCCGCCGATCACGCAGCCGAGGGCCGCGACGACCGTGGTGTAGAGGTTCAGCTCCGCGAGCTGCCCCTCGTCCATTCCGAGATCGACCTGCATCGTGCTGCTCAGCGCACGCCCATTTGAATCCCCAGGGCGCGTAGAGCGAGCTCGTGAAGAGCCCGATCTCCATGAGCCCCACCCCCTGCTGACGCAGATACGCTGTCAGCGCGATGGCGCTGAATCCGAAGGGAATCCCTTCGGACAGGTACAGGAGTGAGAAGGCGGCGAGTCTCCCCCCCTCGACTCCAGTACGTTTTTCGGCAGCAACCGTTCAGATCCGCGGCGCGGCCGTGATCACTTCCTCCGAGGCCTCAGATCGGTACTGGTCGAAGTTCTTCACGAAGAGCTCGGCCAGATGCTTGGCCTTCGCGTCGTAGGCCGACTTGTCATCCCACGTATTGCGCGGGGTCAGCACTTCGGTGGGAACGCCGGTGCAGGACTTCGGCACCGCGAAGTGGAAGACCGGGTCGTTCTCGTACTCCACGCGGTCCAGCTCGCCGCTGAGCGCCGCCGTGATGAGAGCACGCGTGTGGTGAATCGACATGCGCTCGCCCACGCCGTAAGGCCCTCCGGACCAGCCGGTGTTCACGAGGAAAACGCTCGCCCCGTGCTTCTCCATCTTCTCGCCGAGCATCTTCGCGTAGCGAGTGGGATGGCGAGGCAGGAACGGGGCGCCGAAGCAGGCACTGAAAGTGGCGGTAGGCTCGGTCACTCCCGCCTCGGTCCCGGCGAGCTTCGCGGTGTAGCCGGAGAGGAAATGGAACATCGCCTGCGCGGGCGTGAGACGGGCGATCGGCGGCAGTACTCCGAAAGCGTCGGCCGCGAGGAACATGATCGTCTTGGGATGACCCCCCACGCCGGGAATCACACAGTTGTCGATGTGCTCGACCGGATAGGTCACCCGCGTGTTCTCGGTGACCGCATCGTCGTCGTAGTCGATTACGCGACTCTCGTCCATGACGACGTTCTCGACGACCGATCCGAACTTGATCGCATTCCAGATCTGCGGTTCGGCCTCTTCCGAGAGCCGGATCACCTTCGCGTAGCAGCCGCCCTCGAAATTGAAGATGCCGTCGTCACTCCAGCCGTGCTCGTCGTCGCCGATCAAGCGTCGCCCGGGGTCGGCCGAGAGAGTCGTCTTGCCGGTGCCGGAGAGCCCGAAGAAGAGAGCGGTGTCCCCGTCCCGGCCCATGTTCGCCGAGCAGTGCATCGTCAGGACGCCCCGTGCGGGCAGGAGATAATTCATCACGGCGAAGATGGACTTCTTGGTCTCCCCGCCGTACTGGGATCCGCCGATGATCACGATCCGGCGTTCCAGATTCACCACGATGAACACGCCGGTGCGCGTCCCGTCGGTGGTCGGATCCGCCTCGAGCATGCAAGCGTTGATCACCGTGAACTCGGGCTCGTGCGACGCGAGCTCCTCCGCGGACGGGCGAACGAACAGCGTGCGCGCGAACAGGCTGTGCCAGGCTTTCTCCGTGATGATGCGGACGGGCAGGCGGTACGAGGGATCAGCGCCCGCGAACCCGTCGAAGACGAACTGATCCCGGTCCCGCATGTGTTGCTTCACTTTGTCGTAGAGCTTGTCGAACGTCGCCTCGTCGACGGCGACGTTGACCTTGCCCCACCAGATGTCATCGTGGATTCCGGGAGTGTCGACGACGAAGCGGTCGTTCGGGGAACGTCCCGTGCGATCGCCCGTCCCGACACTCAAGGCGCCGTTCGCGGCGAGAACTCCCTCGTTCCGCGCCAGCGATTCTTCGACCAGAAGGGCAGTGGGCAGGTTTCGGTAGATCTGGCCCGACGTCGGAACTTCCAGCCGAGCCGTTTGCGTCGACATTTTCGTTGCTCCTCGTTCGCGGTTCAGATCGGCCGGCGCGTGACTCACGTCACGCGAGGACCGGCTCTTCGTCGTTAATCGGATCGGAATTCCAGCGAATCAAACCCGGCACGAAAGAGGTGGCCAGCTCCGGGTGGTACGGAAGGACGCGGATCGCGAACCCCCGATGCCCGGTCTCCCGGCACGGGACGTGCCCCTCGAACCAGTGCGTCCCGTCGCCGCCGTCCCCGCCCGGAGACATCGGTACGGCCTCGGCCTCGACCAGATCCCCCTCCGCATCCACGCGCCCGTGGTAGACCTGGACCTCGACCTCACCGGTCGTCAGCTCGCCGAGACAAACGCGACTCCGGACCTGGACCGTCTCGCCCACGGAACGCTCGGTCAACTCATCAGAGTCGATCTCCACGACCTGGACGTGCGGCCATTGTTCCGCCAGCCGCCGCCGCCATCGGGCGAGGTTTTTCACCCCTTCGTGTCCGTTCGTGACGAGCCGCGACGATCGGTTCGCAACCGGGAGGTAACACTTCTCCACGTACTCCGCGACCATGCGGCTGGTGTTGAACACCGGACACAACTCCTTCAACGCCTCCTTCATCATGCGGATCCACTCCCGTGGCAAACCGTCGCGGCCGCGCTCGTAGAACCGCGGTACGATCTCTTGCTCGAGCAGGTCGTAGAACGCGTTCGACTCGCTCTGGTCCTGCTCCTCGGGATCCGCTCCCTCCTCGCCACTTCCGATGGACCATCCGAGGTGCTCACTTGCCGCCTCGGCCCACCATCCATCCAACACGCTGAGGTTGAGCGCGCCGTTCGCACTCGCCTTCATGCCGCTCGTCCCGCTCGCCTCCATCGGGCGACGTGGGTTGTTGAGCCACACATCGACGCCGTTCACCAGATGCGCTGCGACGTCCATGTCGTAGTCTTCGATGAAAACGATGCGACTCCGCGTAGCGGGGTTGCGCGCGAAGTGGACGATTTCCTGGATGAGCTTCTTTCCCTCGTCGTCACGCGGGTGCGCCTTACCCGCGAAGATGAACTGTACCGGCCGGTCGGGGTCGCCCAGGATCGACTTCAACCGCTCGGGATCCCGCAGAATCAGGCTCGCCCGTTTGTACGGAGCAAACCGCCGGGCGAAGCCGATCGTCAACGCATTCGCGTCGAGGACGTCGTTCACGGAGGCGACCTCGGCGGCGGGCGCGTTGCCAGCCTCGAGCTGACGCCGCATGCGCTCGCGCACGAACGAGACCAGCCGCTGCCGCTGCACCTCGTGCGTCCGCCAGAGCTCTTCGGTCGAGATCTTCGCCACGCCTTCCCAGATCGACGTGTCGCTCGGATCGCGCGCCCAGCGGGGCCCGAGGTTTCGATCGAAAACTTCCCGTATCTCCTGCGAGATCCAGGTCTGGCTGTGAATACCGTTCGTGATGGACGTGATCGGAATCTCGGCCTCGGGAACGCCGGGCCACTGCGCGCGCCACATCTTGCGGCTGACCTCTCCATGGAGCTTGCTGACGCCGTTCACCGTGTCCGCCATTCGCAATGCGAACACGGCCATGTTGAACGGCTGCTCGGAGTCGCCGGCGCTTTCCCGGCCGAGGTCCATGAACTCCTCCGTCGTGAGCCCGAGACCCTCCCGCCACGGCGCGAAGATCGCCTCCATCTGGTCCGTCGAGAAGCGGTCGATCGCAGCGCGGACGGGCGTGTGCGTCGTGAACACGGTGGAAGCCGCGCAGGCGAGGCTGGCCTCCGGGAACTCGAGGGAATGCCGCTCCATGAGCTGCCGGACGCGCTCCAGCGCCAGAAAGGCCGAGTGACCCTCGTTCATGTGAAAGATGTCGGGCTCGATTCCCACCGCACCGAGTGCCCGGGTCCCCCCGACCCCGAGCACGAACTCCTGGCGGATCCGGACGTGAGGATCGGCGTCGTAGAGTGTGCTCGTGATTCCGCGATTATCCGGATGGTTCATCGGGACGTTCGTGTCGAGAAGGACGAGGAGCACCCGCCCGACTTCCATTCGCCAGACCTTGATGTGAAGGGTCTTCCCCTCGAAGGGTAGCTCCACGAAGATGTCGCGCCCGTCCGCGTCGCGCGCCGGGCGCATCGGCAGCCGGTGGAAGTCGGTCTCCGGATAGCTCTCCTGCTGCCAACCGTCGGAGTCCAAGTGTTGCCGGAAGTAGCCGCGCTGGTAGAGCAGAGACACTCCCACGAACGGCAAACCGAGGTCGGACGCGGACTTCAGGTGATCGCCGGCCAGGATGCCGAGACCGCCGGAGTACTGCGGTACGCAGGCGGCCAACCCGAACTCGGCCGAAAAATAAGCAGTCCGCGGCCAGTCCGGGTTCTGGGTCGTCTTCGCATACCAGGTCGCCTCGCTTTCGAGGTACTTCGAGAAGTCGCCCCAGACCCGGTCGAGATTCGCCAGAATCGCGTCGTCTTGCGCGCATTCCTCCAGCCGTTCCTGCGAAATGGTGCCCAGCAAGAGCACGGGATTGTGACCGCACTCCTCCCAGAGGCTCGCGTCCAGCATCCGGAAGACATCACAAGTGGACGGATCCCAGCTGAATCTCAGATTCCAGGCGAGACCGCGGAGCCTCTCGAGGCTCTCGGGGAGCTGTGGCACGACGGAGAACGACTGATGTGGTCGCATGAGGTCCTCTCCTCGTTCAGTCGTCAGTTCAGGCTCCGCGGAGCCCGGATAGCGCGGGCAAATTGTACGTGAGTTCCGTTTCCCCTGCCCTCGGAATCTAGTTTCTCGGGGGACTCCGGACGAGGGGGTCGCCCGAATTTCGGTTGCGGCAACGCACATCCCGGCCAAACCAATGAGGCTCATCTCCTGGACGAGATCGACCGAAGTCTCCGACAGAAGCCTTCCCCGTAAATCTCTGTCCGAGGAGCCACGCTTGCCCGTCGTGTCGTCCGCTGTGGACCCGATCCGGATCCGTGCCATGTCGGGGTGCGGGACCCTGCACTCACCTTGGACCGGCTGGGAGGACCAGATCGAGGACGGGCCTCCGAGTCACACCTACCAGTTCGTGCCCGGGTTCTACGCCGCCTCCCATCCCGTGCGTCTCGGATCCGGCACCGTGCTCGAGCCACGACCGGGGCAGCCGGGTCGCGCGTGGTTCCTTCCGCGGCGCGAGAGCGGCGATCCGTTCGAAGCGTTGTTCGTCGTCGACGGCGCTCACGGTATCGCCCTGCGGGGCCTCTGCTTCAACGGCGGAGGGGATGGCGCCCGGCACGGGCTGCTCGTCCGCTGCGCCACCGGGCTCCAGATCGAGGGGTGCCGTTTCGGCGACTTCGGCGCGCAGGACGGATCCGCCATCCGGATCGAAGGCGAAGGTGAGCACCGCCACGTTCGCGAGGTCGTGATCCAGGCGAGCCGCTTCATCAACGATCGATGCGGAGTTCGTCTCGGCCCCTGGGCGTCCGATCTCCTGATCGCCGATAACCGATTCGAAGAGGTGTGGGGCCCCGCGTTGCTCGTCGACCCGCGCGACCACCGGTCGGACTACGGCCTGATCTTCGTCAAGAATCACCTTCGGGCGGCGAGGCCGGGGCGGGAAGGGCCGTTTATCCGGATCCTCGCGGGGGCGGAGGGAATCCGGGTCGCCGAGAACACGATCGACGGGGCGGCGGCGAGCCCCGCCCTCGGGCCGAGCGCGGCGCGCGAGGTCAGCCCCGGCATCGAAGTCCGGGGAGAAGGCCGACAGGGCGTTCGGCGGCTCGAGATCATCTTGAACCAGATTCGCGGAACGACCGGTCCCGGCCTCGCCGCGTTGCGGTGCGATGCGGGCCTCCTCGCGGCGGGGAACCACCTCACCGCGTGCGGCAGCGCGCAGCTCGGAGGCGTCGATCTCGTCTCGTGCCACGGGGCGCTCGTCGAGGACAACGAGATCCGCGAGCAACCGGGCCCGGGAATCCGTCTGCAAGATTGCTCGAGCTCCCGTCTGAACGGCAACGAAATCTGCGGCGGCTCCGACTCTCCCGTCCGTGGCGGGACGGTCGGGCTGCTCGTGGGCGGCTCGACGACGCGCCGAGTCCGTGTCACGGACAACCGAATCTCGGGGGTACGCGAGGAGGGAGTGCGGGTCAGCTCGTCGCTCGGGCTCCGACTCGTCGGGAACGAAGTCCAGGATTGCGGTCACGGAATCCGGATCGCGGCGGCGACGAATCTTCTTCTCGTCGGCAACGATTGCCGCGACAATGGGCGCGGCGGCATCCAGGTCGACCCCCCGGTCCACCGGGGCCTGGTCGCCCTCAACTACGCGATTCTGAACGGTGTGATGGACTTGGAGGTGCGGGGCCACCGGATTCGCTGCCGCGACAACAAGGTGGACAAGCAGGGCTCTCAGCCGGAACCGGCGATCTCGGAGGGCTGACGGAGGGGCTCGCGCCCGAATCAGGACTTGATCCGGGGCTGAAGTTGAGGTAGACAGGGGGTCCGAAATCGGGCTGAAATGTCCCGCCGAAAGGTTGTATCCTAGAGGGGCGAGATTTCGGGCTCTCGAGGCAACGCCTCTTCCGCCGATGGATGCCCGCGCGACGCGTCCGGACATCCCGCGCTTCCCCGGACCGCAGCAAGACCGGCACTGGACCTTCGCGACGTAGACGAAGCGTCCGTCGAGAGCGAGTTCGACCATTCCAGTTTCGCTGAAGTCGGGTAACATCCCGAAGACCCGGCATCCTCACGTGTTCGGCGCCTTGCGCCGCCAGAGAGAATCTTGATCACACATCGATCGAACTTTCGGTCCCGTCGCCCGCGCCCGCGGAAGCGGGGTCCCGGTGATGGCGCCAGTGGTCCACCACGAAAGAAACCTCCGAACGGCTCGGGCAACTCGCGCAGCGGGCGAAGGAGCCGGCCCGGTCGCGGGGGTCCACGCCGCGTCGACAACGGTTACCAGGAATCCCAAGAGGGACGCGGCGGGAACAGCCAGGGCAATAGCCCCCATCGAGAGAATCGGCGCCGCTCAGGCGGCGGACGCTCGGGAGGGCGAGGCGGCCAGGGGCGCCGGCCGCGCATCCCCGTCGGAGACATCCCGGCGCTGAAGATCGTTCAACAGGGGGTCAGCATCGATCCCTTCGAGCGATTGAAGCTCGAGACGACGTCGGACGAAGTGACCTGTCGGGTGCTGGATCTCGTCACCCCGATCGGCCGCGGGCAGCGTTGTCTGATCGTGGCGCCGCCGATGGCCGGCAAGACCACGCTCCTCATCAACATCGCGAATGCCGTCGCGGCGAATCACCCCGACGTCCGCTCCTACGTGCTCCTCGTCGACGAGCGGCCCGAGGAAGTCACCCACTTCCGGCGCAGCACCGCGGCCGAGATTCACGCCGCGTCGAGCGACATGTCGGCCGCGCAGCACATCAGCGTCGCCGAAGCTTGCGTGAACGAGGCGCTCGAGCACGTGGTCGCCGGAGAGGACGTCCTTCTCCTTCTGGACTCGATCACTCGTCTCGCCCGCTCGTACAACACGCAGGGGGATTCGGGCCGCACCCTTTCGGGTGGTCTCGACGCGAACACGATGCTCATCCCGCGTCAGGTGTTCGGAGCGGCGCGCAAGATCGAGGACGGAGGAAGCCTCACGATCGTCGGCACCGCGTTGATCGACACGGGCTCCCGCATGGACGAGGTCATCTTCCAAGAGTTCAAAGGAACGGGGAACATGGAGCTGTTCCTGTCCCGCGAGCTGTTCACGAAGCGGATCTTCCCGTGCGTCGACATCGAGAAGTCGGGAACCCGTAAGGAAGAGAAGCTGGCGACACCCGAAGCTCTGGCGCGCATCCACCTTCTCCGCCGACACATGACGGCCATGAAGCCGCACGAGGCCATGACCTTCATGCTCGAGCTTCTGGCCCGCTACAAGACGAACGCCGATCTACTCGCGAGCCTCGTCGCCAAGACCTGATCCACGGGGCCGGAGGCGGCTTGGGCGCCCGCCGTCAGCGAATTCGCAGGAGCTTTCGCGTCTCGACGACTGACCCCGAGACGAATCGTGCGAAGTAGATACCCGGCGCGAGCGCACTTCCGGCCGCATCGCGGCCGTCCCATTCACGCGCGTGAACCCCGGCCGCGAGCGATCCCTGAACGAGCGTTCGCACCTGGCGCCCACCGACGTCGTAGATCCGCAGATCCACCCGACCGGCCGCATGCAGCCCGAAACGGATCTCGGTGCTGGGCCGGAACGGATTCGGGGCCACGCCCAGGAGGCCGGTGTGGGACGTCCCGAAGCGGCTGGACCCGACGCCGGTCGGGTCGGTGACGACCGTCGCCGCGAGATCGAACGTGAGATCGTCGAGGTCGATGGCGCCGTCGAGATCTTGCTGGTCTCGCGTGCTCAGGGTCAACGTGCCGAGGTAGACGCCTTCCGCCGCCCCGGCCGCGTCGAAGCTCACGGCCGTACTCTCCGGCGCCACTCCGACGAGGAAGCCCGAGAACCCTCCCGGCACGAAGAAACGTGGGTCCCCCGTCAGGGCCGCGTCCCACACGTCGAGCGACGCCTGGAACGCGTCGGCGGGGAAATTGTGGACGACGGCGTGGGCGTGAACGGTGTCGTCGACCGCGACCGTCCCGAGGTCGAGCAGGGCCTCAGTCAGAATCACGTCGGAGCTCGTGCTCGGTACGGCGTGCGCCAGAACGGTCGCGGTCAGCGGCACGAGGTGCGCCGGCCGATCGGGGTCATCGGTGGTGATCGTGAGATCCCCCGCGTGGAGCCCGGGAGTCACGGCAGGGTGGTCGACCGGGTGGAGCGCCGCGGGGGCGCCGGCCTCGGCCTGGAACGAGCCGGGTGGGGCCGCGAAGCCGGCGGGCGCGGTGAACGAGTAGTCGAGCTCGTCGGCCGGGATCGGGGCCGCATTCTCGACCGAGAGATCGGCCGAGGCCGTGCCGCCGACGATGGCGCTGCCGAGATCGAGGGCGAGGTCGGTGTCGAGCACCGGGTGGACCTGGAAATCCGCGTACACCGGAAGGTGGTCCGACGCGTCGTGCAGATTGCTCGCCATGATCGAATCGATCACGACGTAGGGTGGGACGTTGATCGCGTCATTGAAGTGTTTCCCGTCCTGTCCGAACGCTGTGTAGGACGCTTCGACGATGTCGATGCCCTCCCCATCCTGCCCGGCCGGACCCACGAGCATCATGTCGAAACGATCGTCCAGACCGCCGTTCGCGCCGCCCCCGAACTGCTCGACCCGGGGAGATTGCGTGTGCACGTCCGCGAAATCGGGATTGTTGTGCCAGTTGCCCTCGCGATCGATCGGATCCTGCACCACGCCGGCCAACCCGTTCGCGGAGCTCGTCATGTAGAGGTAAGCCGGCTCGGTCGCCCGGTAGATGTTGAAGTCGCCGGCCACGACGTAGTTCTGCCCGACGGGGAACGTCTCCAACCGGGCTCGCATCGCCGTGACCTCCGCAAGCCGCTTCTGCTCGTTGTCCGTGCCCTGGCTCGCCTTCAGGTGCGTGGTGTAGACGCGAACGTTCGCCTCGGACGACGTGTGGGAAGCGGGCCGGAACGTCCACTCGTCGATGTCCCGAAGCGCGGTCGAGATGACGAAGTGCGAGAGGTACGTGACCGTGGCGGTTCGGTAGTAGAACCCGTTGTCGGTGTCGGTGCCGTTTACGAAGGCGCCCGCCGCCCACTCGCCCGGATCGACCTGGTCGAGGACGAGATTCCGGAACCGGTCGACCGCCGCCTGCGACAGGATTTCCTGGACCACGAGCACGTCAGGCTGTGTCGCCGCGAGGATCTCTCGAAACTCCGCCTCCCGGCCTGAATTGTAGTTCAGAATGTTGTAGGTCATGAGGCGCAGCGCCGCCGCGTCGATCGGGGCGAGCGCGACGACGATCAGACTGGCGAGACTGGCGGAAACGTGGACACGCACGAGCGGACTCCTACCGTGGGACGACGCTTACCATCCTAGCACGACGCCCACTCCAACTTACCGCGTCGACGCCTCCCAGGCCGCTCGCGCTCGCGAGGGCAACGGACGGCCGATCTCGGCCCCGACGGCGCCGGAGGCTTCCGCGACCTTCGCGAGCGACACGTCGCACTCGATCCCCAGGCGCCCCAGGAAGTACACGAGGTCCTCGGTCGCGAGATTCCCCGTGGCGCCCGGTGCGAAGGGGCAGCCGCCGAGGCCACCCGCCGACGAATCGAACACGGCGATTCCGCGCTGCAGACCCGCGTACACGTTTGCGAGCGCCGTACCGCGAGTATCGTGAAGGTGGAGTCCGATCGCGTCCCGCGACACGCCCATGCTCTCGTGAGCATCGAGTACGGCGTCGACGTCCCCCGGGGCAGCGACCCCGATCGTGTCTCCGAGCGAAATCTCGTCGGCACCTGCATCCATGAGGGTGCGCGACACGCGGGCGCCCGCCACCGGCTCCACCTCGCCGTCGTACGGGCAGCCGAAGACCGTGGACACGTAGCCCCGCACCCGGAGCCCGGCGTCCTTCGCGTCACGGATCACGGGCTTCAACCGCGCGAGCGACTCCTCCACGCTCGCGTTGACGTTCGCGCGGTTGAACCCGTCGGTGGCCGCCGTGAACACCGCGACGTTCGTGACGCCGCTTTCGATCGCGCCGGCGAGACCCTTCGCGTTGGGGACCAGCGCCCAGTGGCGCACGCCCGGGTTGCGCGTGATGCCGCCCATGACCTCGCTGGCGTCGGCGAGTTGCGGAACGCGATCGGGGCGGACGAAACTCGTGACCTCGACATCCGTGAGCCCCGCCTCCGACAACGCATCGACGAACGCGATCTTCACGTCCGTGGTGAGTCGGCTCGGCGAGTTCTGGAGCCCGTCGCGCGGGCCCACTTCGACGATTCGGACCCGCGGGGGCAATGCGGAGCTCATTCGGCGTCCTCGGCTCCTTCGATTTCCGCGAGGATCTGGCCCGCGTCGCAGGGATCGCCTTCCACCGCCGCGACGGTGACCACGGTGCCGTCGGATGGCGCCGAGATCTTGAATTCCATCTTCATCGCCTCCCCGATGAGAAGATCCTGCCCTTTCGCCACCGCATCACCCGGACTCACGAGTACCTTGACGACGGTGCCCGGCATCGGAGCCGCGAGCCCGCCCGCGCCGGCGTCCGGCCGTCGCCGGAGTCCGGATGCCTCACGCTCGAAGCGCGCCTCCCCTTCGCCCTCGATCGTGACGTGCCGGAACGCGCCGTCGCGATCGACGCACACGCGCCACGACCGCTCGGCCTGTGACATCCGGAACCGCCCCGGTCCGAGCGGAACGACCCGGAACTCGCCGCGAACTTCCCCGGATTCCGCGAACGCGGTGAAGGGCGCCTTCACCTCCACCGACACTTCGTGAGTTCCGCCGCCCGGCCGGCGGTAGACGACCTTCACGACACATCCTCCGAGAGACCGCGCTGGCGCCAGCCGGCCAGCGTCGAGAAGGGATCGGAGACGGGTTCGCGGCCGTCGGACCGCAGGGGGGTGGACGCCCCCTCTCCGGTCAGTCCGAAGCGGTCCGCGAGGGCAGCGGCAACCGCGAGCAGGTCCTCCGTGCCACCCGCCAGGCGGCGCTCCCGCTCCGGCATCCACTCGTCCTCGATCGACTGCGTGTGGAAGTCGCCGGCGATCACTTCCGGCCGGCTCGAGACCTCACGCAGGAAGTCGAGATTCGTGACGGGCCCGTGGACGACCGTCTGTCCGAGCGCGCGGGTCAACCGGCGCCAGGCCGTCTCCCGGTCCGAACCGAAGGCGACGATCTTCGCGAGCATGGGATCGTAGTGCGGCGACACCGTGTCGCCGGTCGCCACACCGCAATCCACTCGGATCCAGGGACCGGATGGCAACTCCACGCGGAGCAGGTCGCCCGACTGGGGCAGAAACCCGGCGTCCGGGTCTTCTGCGTACAATCGCGCCTCGACGGCGCAGCCGGCGGCGGAGACGTCGGCCTGCGCGAAGGGCAGCCGGCCGTCCCGCGCGATCTCGAGCTGCGCGCGGACGAGGTCACGACCGGTGACCAGCTCGGTGACCGGGTGCTCCACCTGGATGCGTGCATTGACTTCGAGAAACCAGAAGCTCTCGTCCGCGTCGACGAGGAACTCGCACGTCCCGGCCGAGCGGTACTTCACGTGCTTCCCGATCGCGACCGCGGCCTTCGTCAGGGCTCTGCGGGTCTTCTCCGAGATCGAAGGCGCCGGCGACTCTTCGAACACCTTTTGGTGCCGGCGTTGCAGCGAGCACTCGCGCTCGAAGAGATGGACGACGTTCCCCTCGCCGTCTCCGAGGATCTGGACCTCGACATGTCGCGGCCGGATGATCAGCTTCTCGAGGTAGATCGACGCATCGCCGAACGCCGACGCGGCGACCCGCGCCGCCGTGTCGAGCGCTGCGCTGAGCTCGCCCGGCCCGTCGACACGCGTCATGCCCTTGCCGCCCCCACCGAGAGCCGCCTTCACGAGGACCGGCCACCCCATCTTCTGCGCGGCCGCGGCCGCACCACTTCGGTCGGCGGCGTCCCCCTCCCACCCCGGCACGACCGGCACCTTCGTCTTCGCGGCGACCGCCCGTGCCTCCCGCTTGTCCCCGAGCAGCGCGATCGTCTCGGGCCGTGGACCGAGAAAGGTCAGCCCGGCCGCTTCCACGGCCTCCGCGAAGCGGGCGTTCTCCGCCAGGAATCCGTACCCCGGATGCACGGTGTCGGCCGAGGTGGCGGCGGCCGCCTCCAGGATTTTCTCAATCGCAAGGTACGATTCCGCGGCGGCGGCCGGTCCGATCTCCACGGCTTCGTCCGCCGCGCGTACATGCATCGCCTCCCGGTCTACGTCGCTGTGGACGGCGACGGATGCGATCTCCGCCTCGCGAAGGGCCGCAATCACGCGACAGGCGATCTCTCCGCGATTCGCGACGAGCACTCTCTTCATGACTTCGTCTCGCTCCGATCCCACACAGGCTTACGCTTTTCGAAGAACGCCCGCAGCCCCTCCTGCCCTTCCTCGGAGGCGCGGGCCTCGGCGATGAACTCGGGCGTGAGCGCATTGGCTTCGTCGAGGGAGCCGACGGTCACCGCGTCGAGGAGGCGCTTGATCCGGCTCTGGGCGTCGGGGCTGCCGCGGAGGAGGTCGTGCACGACGCGGTCGATCGCGTCGTCGAGCTCCTCCGGCTCCACGACCTGAGAGCAGAGACCGACGGCGGCCGCCTCCTCCGCTCCGAAGGACTCCCCCGTCAGGAAGAGGCGCCGCGCGACCCCGGCCCCGATGCGTCGCACGACATACGGGCTGATGACGGCTGGGAGGATGCCGAGCCGTACCTCGCTGAACGCGAAGCGCGCGCCGCGGGCGACGACCGCGATGTCGCACGCCGCGACGAGCCCGACGCCGCCTCCGAGGACGTTGCCGCGGACGCGCGCGACGACGGGCCGCGGGAACGACCAGATTGCGCGGAACACGGCTCCGAGGCGCTCCGCGTCCGCCCGGTTCTCACCCGCGGACGCGTCCCCCAGCCGCTTCATGTCGTTCAGATCCGCTCCCGCGCAGAAGTCACGGCCCCGACCCTCGAGGACGACGACGCGCACGTCCCGGTCGCCGGACGTCGACTCGAACGCCGAGGCCAACTCCGCGACGAGCTCACTGGACAGTGCGTTCCTGACCTCGGGACGGTCGAGGGCGACCCGCAGGACCCCCCCGTCTCGACTCACGGCGACGAGCCCGCTCACATGCGGTACACCCCGAACGTCGTCGGCTCGGCCGGCGCGTTCATCGTGGCGGAGAGCGCCAGGCCGAGGACATCGCGCGTCTGCCGCGGATCGATGATGCCGTCGTCCCAGAGGCGCGCCGTCGAGTAGTAAGGGCTCCCCTCCCGCTCGTACTTCTCGAGGATCGGCCGCATGTACTCCTCCTGCTCGGCCTCCGACATCGACTGGCCCTTCGCCCGGAGCTGCTCGACCTTGACCGTGCGCAAGACGTTCGCTGCCTGCTCCCCGCCCATTACGCTGATCCTCGCGTTCGGCCACATGAAGAGGAAGCGCGGCGAGTAGCCGCGACCGCACATACCGTAGTTGCCGGCCCCGTAGCTGCCGCCGACGATCACCGTGATCTTCGGCACCCGCGCGTTCGCGACGGCGTGCACCATCTTCGCGCCGTCCTTCGCGATGCCACCGTACTCGGCGTCCTTGCCGACCATGAAGCCCGTGATGTTCTGCACGAAGAGCAACGGAACGCCGCGCTGCGCCGCGAGCTCGATGAAGTGCGTCGCCTTGAGCGCGCTCTCCGAGAAGAGGACACCGTTGTTCGCGAGCACCGCGACGGGGTAGCCGTGGATGTGGCCGAATCCGGTGACGAGGGTCGTGCCGTAGCGCGCCTTGAACTCGTGGAAGCGGGATCCGTCGAGAATACGGACGAGGATCTCGCGCGCGTCGTAGGCCTCGCGGAGGTCGCGTGGGAGGATCCCCAAAAGCTCTTCGGGATCGTACCGCGGCGCCTCCGGCTCGGCTCGCACGACCGGCACCGGCTTCGTCTGATTCAGATGCGAGACGATCTCGCGGCAGATCGCGATCGCGTCCTGATCGTCCTCCGCGAGGTGATCGGCCACACCGGAGATCCGCGTGTGCACGTCGCCGCCGCCGAGCTGCTCGGCGGTGACCTCCTCTCCGGTCGCGGCCTTCACGAGGGGCGGACCGCCGAGGAAGATCGTCCCTTGCTGCTTCACGATGACCGCTTCGTCGCTCATGGCCGGCACGTACGCGCCCCCGGCCGTGCACGATCCCATGACGGCGGCGACCTGGGGGATTCCTTCGGCGGACATGCGCGCCTGATTGTAGAAGATGCGTCCGAAGTGCTCTCGATCGGGAAAGACCTCGTCCTGGAGAGGAAGAAACGCGCCGCCGGAATCCACGAGGTATACGCACGGAAGACGATTCTCCAGCGCGATCTCCTGCGCGCGCAGGTGCTTCTTGACCGTCATCGGGAGATAGCTGCCGCCCTTCACGGTGGCGTCGTTCGCGATGATCATCACCTCGCGGCCGAACACGCGCCCGATGCCAGTGACGACGCCCGCACACGGCGCCGCCCCGTCGTAGAGGCCCCACGCCGCGAGCGGCGACATCTCGAGGAACGGACTGCCCTCGTCGAGAAGGGCGTCGATACGGTCCCGGACGAAGAGCTTGGCTCGCCTCTCGTGCCGCTCGCGGGCGGCCGCACCACCGCCTTCTCGCACCTCGGCCAGGCGATCGGCGAGTTCCTTCGCGAGAGCCACGTGGTGGGCGGCTCTGGCCTTGGCCTGGTCGGTCGACGAATCGACGTGGGTCTCGAGGATTTCCATCATCGGCTCCAGGTGACACGGGAGTCGGAATCGCTCCCGTTTACCAGTACCAGACGGGTCCGGAGAGGTCCAGGAGAGCCGCCCACGCCTCAGCCGGCGCGGATCTCGTCCATCAGGACCAGGTAGCTCTCGAGCCGATCGGGCAAGATCTCTCCCACTGCGACCGCTGCGGGCACCGCACAGCCTTCGTCGCCCCGGTGGCGACAATCCGAGAATCGGCAGGACTCGGCCGCACGCGCGATCTCGGGGAAGAACTCGCGAAGGGCGGCGGCGGTCGGGGCGTGCAGCGAGAACGAGCGCACGCCGGGCGTGTCCACCACGGCTCCGCCGAACGGAAAGCGATAGAGCGTGGAGGCACTCGTCGTGTGCCGCCCCTTGCCGACGCGCCCGTACACCTCCTGCGTATGGATCTTCAGCTCCGGGGCGAGCCGATTCAAGATCGACGACTTGCCGACGCCGGACTGGCCGGAGAAGACCGCCGTACGGTCTCGAAGAACCTCGACCAGGGCTTCGATCCCCTCGCCGGTCACCGCGGAGACCGGGAGGCACGGGAAGTCGAGGTGTCGATACGGGGCCAGAAGTCGGTCGGCTTCGCCGGGACCGATTCCGTCGATCTTGTTGAGCACGAGCACCGGCTCGAGGTCGCCCTGTTGTATCGAGATGAGATAGCGGTCGACGAGCCGAGGCTTGAATGGCGGCTCGACGGCGGACGCGACGATCACTCCGAGATCCACGTTCGCGCAGATCACGTGCTCTTCGCCGCCGCGCCGCCCGCGGACCAGGCGCGTACGGCGCGCCTCGACCTCGGTCAGAACGAAGGGCTCCTCGTCGTCCGAGAGGTAGCGCACCCGATCGCCCACGACCACCGGACTGGCGGGGGTCCGCGGGCCTCGCGTCGACTTTCGGAGAATGGTGAGGACGGGCTCGCCGCCAGACTCCGGCTGCACGAACGCTTCGCGACCCCGGATCGAAACGACCTGGCCGCTGCGCACGTCGCCTTCGACCTCGGAGCGTGAGGCCTGGTCCGGCACCACATCCACGTTGTCACGGCCCCGCAGGATCTTCTCGCGCCGGGACTCTTCGTCCACCGCGTCGTCGTCCGCGTGAACCTTGCGCCGACCCGGTCCCCGCCGGACGGAGCGACCGACCTGCTTTCGTTTGCGCTTCTTCAAAGTTCTCTCCGCGGCCGGACCCCCGCCCAGCCGCCCGAATCTTCGAGCCAACGCCCCGAGGATTCAAGCGCGGTTCCGGTCCGATCCTTGCGGCAGACCGAGCGGGACCACCCACCGGACCGCCGCGGTGGCACGCTAGCCGCTCCGGGCGGGGGTCTTTCCGGCGACGACCCGACCCGCGCTGTCCCGAACGCGAGCAGGAGGATCGAAGGTTGAACACGGGACGGCGACCATTCCGCCCCCGGGAAGGGATCCGCCGAGCATTGGACGGGTGAGCTCACTTAGACCATGATTCCCTTGTCATGAGCGACCCGTCCGAGGGGGATGCCGTCGAGCTGCCGCTCGACGGCATCCTCGACCTCCACACGTTCCGCCCGCGCGACGTACCGGACGTCGTGTCCGAGTATCTCCGCGCGTGTCGCGAGCGGGGAATCTTCCGGATCAAGATCATCCACGGGAAGGGCATCGGCGCGCTGCGCGAGACCGTGCACCGAATGCTCGAGTCGCGTGACGACGTCGAGCGGTTCCGGATCGACTCGGAGTCGGCGTCGGGCTGGGGCGCCACTCTCGTCGATCTCGAGCCCGATTGAGTGCCTCGCGGCGATGGCCCTGAAGGGCGGCGGATGAGCGACGTCGTCGGGGTCACGGGCGCATCCGGATTCATCGGGTCGCACATCGTCCGTGAGCTCCTGGAAGGCGGCACCCGGGTTCTCGGCACCGTCCGCCGCCCGAGTGAAGTGGCGCACCTGACCGCCCTCCCCGGTGCGCCGGATCGGCTCGAGCTCGCCACCGCCGACTTGCTCGACGAGGACGCGTTCGACGACCTCGTCGTGCGGTGCGACTCCGTGATCCACACGGCCGGCCCCTACACGCTGGACGTGAAGGACCCCGTGCGGGATCTCGTGGAGCCGTTCGTTGCCGGCACGCTGAACGTCTTGCGGGCCGGCCGGGAGTCCGGCCGGGTGAAGAGGGTCGTTCTCACGTCGTCGATGGCGGCCATCACCGACGAACCCGACCCGAAGCACGTCTATACGGAGAAGGACTGGAACGTTCGCTCCTCCCTGAAGCGCAATCCGTACTACTTCGCCAAAGTCAGCGCGGAGCGCGCCGCGTGGGAGTTCATGAAGCGTGAAGGCCGCGACGCGTTCGAGCTCGTGGCGATCAACCCGTTCCTCGTGATCGGACCTTCGATGATCCCCGCGCTCAACACCTCGAGCCGCATCTTCGCCGAGCTGCTCAACGGAAACTATCCGGGGCTCATGGACTTCGCGTGGGGGATGGTGGACGTACGAGACGTCGCGACCGCCCACGTTCGGGCCCTCGAGGCCGAAGGCGCCTCCGGGCGCTACCTCTGCGCGGCGGAGACCGTCACGATGCGGGAGCTCGTTCGTCTGCTCGACCAGCACGGCTACGAAGCTTCTGCGCGGATCAAGTTCAACTTGACCGGTCCCGTGGGCGGGTTCGCGGTGAAGCTCGCGTCCTGGCTCCGACCGAGGGGAACCGGGGCGTACCTTCGCAGCCACGTGGGCCGAATCCCCCGCTTCGACAATGGCAAGATCCGCCGGGAGCTCGGAGTGGAGTTCCGGCCCGTCGAGCGATCCATCCTCGACACGATGGAGAGCCTCGAGCACTGGGGCCACGTTCCACGGCGGACATCGCCCGCGCAATCGGCCTGACTCGAGGCGGTCGGGGCCATAGCGCGCACCCCTTGTCTCGCGGTACTCCATCCCGGGATAATTCTCATGTCGGCGCGATGAGCCGTCACGAGCCGGAGGCATTGAAATGCGCCAGTTCAAACACGTCCTGGTCGGATTGGCAGCGATTGCGGCCGTCCTTCCCGCGGGCCCCACCCCGACCCGGGCTGGACCCTGGGAGATCCACGTCTTTCTCAGCGACTCCGACAAGTCCTACACGTTCAACACCTCGACCCCGTGGGTAG
>JALGZO010000662.1 GCA_025774865.1 bacterium
CCGCGTTGTCGTCGACGAGGATGAAGGGATCTTCCAGTGACACCACCCGGCCCAGGTCCTCCCGAACATTGCACAGCCGGATGCTCAGGTGTCGATTGCGCGCAAAGCCGGCGTCGCCTCCCGGAACCTCCTTCAGGTTCCACCTCTCCTTGATTCGTTCACAACCCGCGAGTCCGCGATCCAGGTCCCACTTGAACTTGGAGTATTCGATGCTCTCCGGCCCCGGGGGCCACGGCGAATAATATTCGACGACCGAGGCCGGCTCGAAGACGACCGGAATGCCGGCGTGATACAACGCCATGCTGAGATCGATCTCATCGCGGGTGCTGAGCTTCTCGTCATAGGGCCCGGTTCGCTCCAAGACGCCGCGCCGGAAGAGCACGCAATGTTGTTCGATGAACTCTACCCGGCGTCGATCCGAACCCGGATCGGAATCCTTCGGGATGTCACGGGGCAGAATCTCCAGCCTTCCTTTCGCATCGCCCTCGACTGCGCCGACATGACCGAGCTGTTCGTCGAAGTGGACTCCGTCTTCCATGATCAGCGGAACCGCGACATCTGCCGGGAATTCCTCGCACGCAGCCAGCAAGCGCGGTAGCCAGCCCGCCTGTACGAGAACGTCGTTTTCGAGCAGGCACAGGAAGTCCCCCGTCGCACACTCAGCGACGAGGTTTCGCGACTGATTCGGCAGCAGATATTCGTCTCGTCGAATGACCGTGACGTTCGTGCGATCCGCGAGAATCGTCTCCAGCTCCCGCCAGACCTCTTCTGGTGTCCTGCAGTCGACGACGATCAGGTTGAACGGGATCTCCGTGAACTCGAACAGACGCCGGAGGGATTCCGCCGCCAGGCCGAAATGCTCACGGGGAAACCAACCGATTGTTACCGATGTCATGTCCGTCCTCCGATTTGATTGGCGCGGTGGTCGGCCGAGAGGGCGTCGATTCCTCAATCCATAGCAGCTTCGAGCAGTGGTGGCAGGACCGTTCCGGCCGCGAAATGTTGTTCGGCCAGGGCGCGCGCTGCGCGACGGTGGGCTTCGTAGTTCCCGTTAACGCTCGTTAAGGCGCGCATTGCCTCTTCCACATCCGTGAAGGTCACGACCCCCATCCCGGTCGGCAGCCAATCGCCTAGCCCGGTGTCCTCCGCCACGACGGGTCTGCCAGACGCCAGGTAGCAGACGCTGCGGTCGCTGAACCAACCGCACTGCATCTTGACGTAACCATGCTTCGCGATGCTGATTTCGCCCCGCGAGCCGCCGATAAACTCGCGAAAGGCAGCGGGCGTAGCGCTCGCAACCCAGCCGGGCACCAGCTCCCAGCCGTGCCGCTCGAGCAGCTTCTCGTCCCCGCCGAGATGGCCGAGTAGGAATCGCTGGTCGGACCGCTGCGGCAGTTCGAGGAACGCGGCAAACTCCCGGTCCTTCTGTCCGTAAATGTCGCCGCGGTAGCGGGCATCTCGAAACCCTCGCCACCTCACCAGCGAGGTGAAATGCGTCGCCGGAGGGCGACTGGCGACGGGCCAGTGCCGCAGCGACACCGGGGGCACGGTCGTCAGCCAGCGTCCGGTGTTCGGCGGGACGATGCAGCCGCGCCTTCCGATCCGCTGCCCGATGCTGAAGAGCCGTTCACAGCGGTCGACGGTGTCGTGCAGGTCCTCCATGCCCTGGGCGAGCGCGATCTGCGTGAAGCCCGGATCGACGTCGATGAAAGCGCGTCGCCGCGGCCGGTCGTACTCCTGCCGCCAGGGTGACACAGGAACCCCGCGGAAGATCAACAGGTCAGCGCGGTCGCAGACATCCAGGAATTCGCGCAGGCTCATGCCGGCTTGTCGGCCCGCGGATCGATAGATCCAACGGCCCGCGAGCCCGAGAGGTTCGAGACAGGAGCCGAGATAATGGGCCGGGAAGTCGAGGGAGGTCGTACTTTCGTGGCTACGCCAGTCGTAGGTCCAGGCATTCTCGCCCGTGTCTTCCATGTAGAAGACCTCGTGGCCGAGGTCCAATAGGCCGGCGAGATACTGCATGTTCGCCCAGGCCGAACCGCCGAGACCCGTTCGCGCAATGTGCCCGGAAAAGACAATGATCATCGACGCGTCATCCCGTGGCCATCTCAACGAGTTGCGGAAGCACGCGGTCTGCCGAAAAAACCTCTTCTGCCAGCCTCCGGGCCGAATCTCGGTGAAGTTCGTACTCGCCGTTGATCGCTTCGATCCCGGCGAGTGCGCTTTCGAGATCCGTGAACGTGAGCAATCCCCTCCCCGTGGTGATCCGATTACCGATCCCCGTGTCCTGAACGAGCACCGGCCTTCCCGAGGCGAGATAGCAGACGCTGCGGTCGCTGATCCACCCGCTTCGGGTCGCGACATAGCCGTGCTTCGCGGCGGAGATCTCGGCGCGAGAGCTCTGGATGAAGCGCTGATACGCGTCGGGGGTGAATGAAGCCTTCCACCCCGTTTCGACCTCCCAGCCGATGCGCCTCAATGCCTCGGGATCGCCACCGCTCAGCGCGATTCGAAGCGGCTGGGAGCACAGCCGGGGAAGATCCTGTATCTCGAGGAACTCCCGGGATTTGTGCCCGTAGGTCACCCCGCGGAATTCGACGTCGTCGTAGCTCTTCCACTGCATGATCGTGCTGAAGTGGCTGGCTTCTCCCGAAGCGAACGCCCAGTTCGGCAGCGAAATGGGAGGCATCATGATCGACCACTGGCGCCCCTGCGTAGGGATCTCGCAATCCGGAACTCCGACGCGTTGCCCGATGGTGAACAGCTGCTCGCAACGGTCGAGCGTCTGGACCAGAATCGGCTCGCCGTTTTCAGCGCGGATCTGGGTGAAACCCGGATCGAGATCGATGAACGCACGTCGCCTCGGACGGTCGTACTCGGGCCGCCAGAGGTCAAGCGGACAGGCGAGGATGATCAGCAGCTCCGCCTCCTCGCACAGCGAGTGAAACGCCTCCAGCCGCATACCGCGGGCCTGGTCGCCAGCGCGGTAGATCCAGCGCTCGCCGAACCCGATCGGTGCGAGGCAGTCGCGTAGATACCCGGCGGGGTAGTCAAGGCCCGTCGTCACTTCTTCCGACTCCCAATCGAAGACCCACGACCCCTCTCCGCACTCTTCGAGGAAGTAGACCTCGTGCCCGAGCGTTTGCAGCCCCAACAGGTATTGCAGGACGACCCAGGCGTTTCCGCCGATCGGGAATCTCCCCAGCGCTCCTGCAACGATGATCTTCATTGGCGATTCAGAAGCTCCACGGGTTGTAGGTTGGTCTATCCTATCAGCGCCGCGGCGAATCCGCGCAGGGTGCCGGTAGCGACCCGCAACCCAGCTGATCGTAATCGCAGGGTCGCTGATAAGCGACACAAGCAAGCGCCCGCACGTCCGATAACGCGATTTCTGGAAAGCACATCCGCGGATTCGAAACGGATCGGGCGGATTTCCCTGCATGATGGTGGGGGAACTCCCGGCTGCCTCTGCCCGAATGGCTGGGAAATCAAGGTGGCGCGTGGTTCGGGGCGCACGTTCGCAGTTGGGACTCACGCGGGGGAGGCCGATTCAGGGCGCCGCGTTACGGCGCGGGCCGCGGCGGCCGGCTCATCTGTCTTGGACTTGCCAGGGTTCCCCGAAGTCGAGATGGAGGTCGCGGCTCCGGGGAGGACGCGGGTGCCAGGGGCGGCGCACGCGAGCTCAACCCGAGGGAGTCGAGAATGGCCCGCGCGACCTCCGGCCGGTCGATCGCGGCCAGGATTCGAATTCGCCCGCCGCATTCACAACCCCCAGCGGCGATCCTCGCCCTCCGGGAGGCCGATCCGTCTGGCAATCTCTCTCTCGCGCCGGAATTCGCCGCCGGTGAGCGGGCGGTCCAGCGGAGGGAAGTCGCGTGCCCGATGGCAGGGATGGTACTGGTCCATCAGGTTCACGTAGGTCGCAGGTGAGATCTCGTCGGCGATGAACGAGAGCACCTGTTCCGTGTTGGCCAGATCGCCCGGGAGGACGAGATGCCGGACGAGGAGGCCGCGGGATGCGATGCCGTCGTCGTCGACGACCAGGTCGCCCACCTGCCGGTACATCTCCTTCACGGCGGCGCGGTTCACCTCGCAGTAGTCGCGGACGCGGGAGTAGCGGTGGGCGACGTGGGAGTCGCCGTACTTCATGTCGGGCATGTAGATGTCGACCACGCCATCGAGCAGATCCAGGGCTTCGAGGCTGTCGTAGCCGCCGGTGTTGTACACGAGCGGCAGGCGGAGACCGGATCGCGCCGCGATGACGAGCGCCTCCAGGATCTGGGCCACGACGTGGCTGGGCGTGACGAAGTTGACGTTGTGGCAGCCCTGTTCCTGGAGGGACAGCATGCAGGTGGCGAGGGACTCCGCATCGACCTCCCGGCCGACGCCCTTCTGGCTGATCTCCCAGTTCTGGCAGTAGACGCAGCGAAGATTGCACCAGCTGAAGAAGATCGTCCCGGATCCTCCCCAGCCGCGAAGCGGGCGCTCTTCGCCGTGATGGGGTCCGTGGCCGTGAAGCACGGCGCGGCGGCCCGTGCGGCAGACCGCCCCCATCGTCGTCTCGTGGCAATTCACCCGGCAGTAGCGGGCGCAGAGATCGCAATCGGCGAGCCGACTCCGCGCGCTGCCGGCGCGCTCTTCGAGATCTCCGGAGCGGAGGAGCTTCAGATAGGCGGGCTCGAAATGTTCGTCCGAGTGGCTCATCTCGCGGATGTCCGATCGTAACGCCCGCGGCCGGAGTCGGGGAGGGCCGCTTCGCGGCGCGCGGTCAGACGTCGAGGGTGACGCTGGCCTCCCACTTCCCGTCTTC